>DASSRF010000187.1:0-7308 GCA_035701945.1 Caldimonas sp.
CGACGCGGCGCGGCGGGCGGCCGACGCGGCGCGCGCGCTCGAGCGCGCCGACTGGCCGGCGATGCTGCGCGTCCACCTGATGCGCGTCGACGGCTACCTCGCGCGCGACGCCGGCGAGCTCGACAAGGCGATCGTCATCCACCGCGAGGCGGTCCGCCTGAGCGCGCTGACCGAGGACTGGCGCCTCGAGGTGATCGCGCGCGCCAACCTCGCCGAGCTGCTGTGGCAGGTCGGCCCGCTCGACGAGGCGGCGGAGCTCGGCCGCAGCCTCGCCGACGAGCTGCGCACGCGGCCGGCGACCGCGCTCGACGAGGCGATGGTGCTCTCGAACCTGATGGGGACGCTGTGCGACCTCGGTCGCATCGACGAAGCGACCGAGACGGCGCGCGCGGCGCTGCCCGTGATGCGCCGCGCGAAGACCTACTACCTCGACGAGTGGGCGTATCTCTTCTGGTGCCGCGGCCAGGTCGACGTCAGCAAGGCGCTGCTCGGCGCCGGCGATCGCGAGCGCCTCCGCCAGGCCACGGTCGAGCGCGATTCGCGCGTCGCCGCCGCCGGCGCCGCGGTCGGCGTTCCGACCCCGCCCGCCTACAACGAAGCACGGATCGTCGCCAGGCTGCGCTCGGCGCTCGGACTCGGCCGCGGGTCGTTCGACGCCGAGGTCGCTGCCGGCGCCGCGCTGCGCGAGCCCGAATGGCTGGTCCTGATCTCGAAGGCGCTCGCCGGGCCTGCGCAGGCGGGCACGGCGTGAGCGGCGAGATCGCGCAGCAGCTGCAGGTCGTCGCCGCCGAGCGGCAACGGCGCGCCGCCGACCCCGATCTGCTCGCCAAGGTGACGGCGCTGAAGGCGTTCCAGCAGCGCCGCTTCGAGCACACCTACGCCGACTTGCTGCGGAGCGCGCGCTACGGCGCGGCGGCGCGCTTCTTCCTCGCCGAGCTGTACGGCCCCACCGACTTCACACGACGCGACGTGCAGTTCGGGCGCATCGCGCCGAGGGTCGCGCGTGTCTTCCCTGACGAGTTCGCCGGGACGGTGACGACCCTCGCCGGACTGCACGCGCTCTCGGAGGTCCTCGACACCGCGATGGCGAGCGAGCTCGCCGACGCGCGCATCGCATCGATCGAGTACGCCGGCGCATGGCAGCGCGTCGGCCGCGCAAGCGATCGCGAGCGCCAGATCGCGCTGACGCTCGAGATCGCAAGTCAGCTCGATCGCGTCACGCGGATTCCGCTGCTGCGCAACGCGCTGCGCGTCATGCGCACGCCGGCGCGCATCGCCGGGCTCGACGAGCTGCAGCGCATGCTCGAAGCGGGCTTCGACACCTTCCGGGCAATGAACGGCGCCGACGAGTTCATCGCGACGATCGGCGCGCGCGAGCGCGCGCTCGCCGCCGACCTGTTCGCTGCGGCGCTCGACGACCCCGACGACGCAGCGACGGTGCGCGCGCTCGCGGCGCTGCCGGACGACCCGCGACCTCAGTAGTGGATCGCGCGCGGCGTGCCGCCGCCGGCCGCGATCGCGTCGCCGTGGATCGCGACCGACTTGGGCGAGCAGAGGAAGACGACGACGTCGGCGACCTCGCTCGCCTCGATCAGGCGGCGGATCGCATTGCCTTCGCCGAGCTGTCGCTCGATCGCTTCTTCGCTCGTTCCCGACGCCGCCGCGCGCGAGCGGACCAGCGCTGCGGTGCGCTCGGTGCGGGTGACGCCGGGGTGGACGACGGTGACGTTGATTCCCGCGGGGCCGAGCTCGTCGGCGAGGTTCTTGGTCAGCGCCGACACCGCGACGTTGCGGATGCTGCCGATCGTGTGGACCGCCTGGCGCGCCGCCAGGCCGCTGACGTTGACGATCCGTCCCCAGCGCTGCGCCTGCATGTGCGGCGCGACCGCGCGCGCGCAGCGCACATAGCCCATCACCTTGACGTCGATCTCGCGCTGCAGCTGCGCGGCGTCGATCTCGGCGAGCTTCGGCGGCGGCGCATAGCCGCCAGGCTCGGCCGCGGCGTTGACGAGGATGTCGATGCCGCCGCCGAGCGCTGCGACGGCCTCGGCGACCGCACGCGCGACCTGCGCGTCGTCGGCCGTGTCGGCGACGACGGGAACGACGGTCGCGCCGGTCGCGCCGGCGAGCTCGGCGGCGGTCGCGGCGACGCGCTCCGCGTCGCGCGCGAGGATCGCGACGCCGGCGCCCTCGAGCGCGAGCCCGCGCGCGACCGCCTTGCCGATGCCGCGCGAGCCGCCGGTGACGAGCGCGCGCTTGTTGCCGAGTTCGAGGTCCATGTCTGGCCTGCCGGGAAAGGGAGGAACGGCGATGATGCCGCCGTTCGCCGCGTGCGGCGACCGCTTCCGTCTGCGCTGGCGAAACACCCTGGATACAAGAAGGCCGGCCGCGGACGTCGTCGCGATACACGCAGCGACGACAGTGGCGACTCGATCGCGGCAGTCGCCGCGACCCTGGAGCCCGCCGTGAGCTGCTGTGCCGAGCACCGTTCGCACCCCACCCTCTTCGTCGCCGTCGTCGCGCTGAGCGCGGTCGCGTTCATCGGCCAGGCGCTCGCCGCGCCGACCAGCAACGACGCGACCGCGGTCGCCGCCCACGCCGCCGCGGTCGCGTCGCCGCGCTGAACCGAGCGCCCCCGACTTCGGCTCGGCCAGCGCCAGCAGCGATCCCGCTTCGACGACGCTGAATTCGACGTCGCGCCCTCGGCACGATGAACGGCGGAACGCTCGCGCGATTCGTCAGGTCGGACTCAGGCGCCGGGCTCGTGGACGTCGAACGGCCAGGTCAGCAGCACTTCGTCGGCAACGCGAATCGGGTCCAGGTGGCCGCGAAACGCGTGAACCGCCTGCGTCAGGTGGAGGAGCTGCGCCGCCGAGCCCGGAGCGCGGCGGTTCGCGAGGCGCGCAAAGAATGCGTAGTGCCACGCGAAGCACTCGGTCGGCGACTTCGTCCCAAAGCGCGGTTTGGCCATCCGCCGACGCGAGGCAAGGAGCGTACCGCTCCGGAACGTGACAATTCTTGCCACCCCCCCGAAACGCGGACCCCGCCCATGGACCTCACCCTCGCCCAAGCCAACCAGATCATCGCCGCCGCGCTGCAGCGCTCGACGGACTCCGGATACCAGCCGATGGCGGTCGTCGTCGTCGACGCCGCCGGTCACGTCAGGAGCGCGCAGCGGCAGGACGGTGCGAGCATGTTCCGGATCGACATCGCGAGCGGCAAGGCGTGGGCGTCGGTCGCGATGGGCGTCGCGTCGCGCGTCCTGACGCAGCGCGCCAAGGACCTGCCGGCGTTCTTCGGCGCGCTGGCGTCGACCGGCCAGGGCCGCTTCATCCCGCAGACCGGGGCGGTGCTGATCAAGGACGGCGACGGCAGGATCGTCGGCGCCGCGGGCGCGAGCGGCGGCACCGGGGACGAGGACGAAGCGATCTGCATCGCCGGCATCCAGGCCGCCGGGCTGCAGCCCGGCTGACCCGCGCGGGCTTACCAGCTGTTGCGAAGCTCGCGCAGCTTGAGGAACACCGTCTTCGCGTCCGGCCGCTCGGGCAGGTCGGGAAACGCCTCGCGCAGCTTCGCGATCACGCTCGGGCTCGCCAGCCGCAGGAAGGTGTTGATGCGCTTTTCCTCGTCGAGCGTCGTCACGTGCATCGTCTTCGGGTCGTGGCCGCCGACCTCGCGCAGGAGCTTCGCGGCGTCGCCGTTGTCGGGCTCGCGCGCGAGCGTGAAGCGCAGGTTGTTCTCGATGTAATCGTGCCCCGGGTAGACACGGGTGTTGCCGGGCAGCCTGGCGAGCTGGTCGACGAACGTCGCGTACAGGTCCGACGGATTGCCGCCGTTGTGGCAGTTGCCGGCGCCGGCGTTGAACAGCGTGTCGCCCGAGAAGATCGCCGGCTCGTCGCCGTGCGAGCGCAGGCAGATGTGGCACATCGTGTGGCCGGGCGTGTCCATGCACTCGAGCTCGACGGTCTTGCCGACCTTGATCACGTCGCCGGCCTTGACGCCGCGGTCGACGCCCGCGATGCGCGCGCCGGCGCGGTGGTGCGCGATCAGCTTGGCGCCGGTCGCGGCGATCACGGCGGCGTTGCCGCCGGTGTGGTCGTGGTGCTCGTGGGTGTTGAGGACCTGCGAGATCCGCCAGCCCTTGACGCGCGCAGTGTGGAGGCACTTCTCGTGGTCGAGCGGATCGATCGCGAGCGCGTCGCCGGTCTCCGGGCACGCGATCAGGTAGTTGTAGTTGCGGTAGGCGTTGCCGGTCCAGATGCGCTCGACGATCATGGCTGCTCCTCGGGAGCGATCGATGATGCCACGCGTCGCGACGACGCCGCGCGAACGCGGGCGCTCAGCGCGCCGGGTCGAGCAGCATCGTCCGGCTGTTCTCGTCGTCGGCGCTCGGGTGCGCCGGGCCGGCGAGCCGCAGCGTCAGCGTGTTGGCGACGACGATGCGGGTGCCGCTCTTGACCGGAACGTCGACGCCCTTGCCGACCGGCTCGCCGTCGACCGTCGTGACGCCGTCGGAGAGCGTCCTGAGCCTCAGGCCGTCGGGCGCGCGGCGCAGCTCGAAGTGCCAGCGGCTGATCTGGCGGGTGCGCGCCGGATCGGGGTGGAACAGCACGATGTCGTTGGCGCGCGCGCCGTCGGGCTCGTGCAGGCGGCCGAAGCTGACGATGTCCTTCTGCGGCAGCGCGATCTGCTGCTCGGTCTCCTCGATCAGGACGCGGCGCGGGAACGCCGCCGGGTCGCGCCAGTCGAGCTCGAGAAGGTCGAACGGCTGCGTGACGCCCTTCAGCTCGCGCATCCCGATCGGATGGCAGAGGACGCGCAGCTCGGGGCCGAACTCGAGAAACACCTGGCGCGTCAGGCAGACGCCGCCCGGCTCGGCGACGCGGGCGACGCGCGCCGCGACGTGGACCGAGTCGCCGGTGACGACGGTGCCGTCGGTCAGCACCGACCCCCAGTGCAGGCCGATGCGCACGGCGAGCTGGTGCTCGCGCGCCCGCGTCGCGTTCTCGCGCGCCATCGCCTGCTCGAACGCGACGATTCCGCGCACGCCCGCTTCGGCGTCGGGAAAGACGCAGAAGACGCCGTCGCCGACGGCGTCGACGATGCGACCGCCGGCATCGTTCGCCGCCTGGCCGAGGAGGTCGACGTGAAGCTGGTGGAGCTGGCGCCCGACGGCGTCGCCGAAGCGCGCGAAGTAAGGCGTCGAGCCGACGATGTCCGAGAACGCCATCAGGAGCGAGCGCTCGAAGCGGCGCCGGAGCTCCTGCTGCAGCTGGTTCTGCAGGCGGACGATCTCGGTCATGCCGAGGCTGCTGAGGTCGATCATCGGAGCGGTCGGGCGGGTACGAAGATTGTGATGGGATCGCAACTTGCCCGCCAGACCGGATGCAACCGCCGAACGCGAAGGCAGCATGAACCGCTCCGATGACGCCCGGTCGAGCGCCGCAGACGCCCCCGCCCAGGCGCCGGTCGACGCCGACGAGCGGCTCGACGAGGCGATCGAGGAGACCTTTCCCGCGAGCGATCCGATCGCGGTGTCGCCCGAGCGCGACGACGCGACGGCCGGCGCGGTGCTGACCGTCGGCCACTCGACGCGGCCGATCGCGGATTTCGTCGCGCTGCTGCGCGCGCACGGCGTCACCGAGCTCGTCGACGTGCGCACCGTGCCGCGCTCGCGCCACAACCCGCAGTTCAACGGCGACGCGCTCGCGGCTTCGCTCGCCGCCGAATCGATCGGCTATTCGCACGTCGCCGCGCTCGGCGGCCTGCGCTCGCCGCGCGCCGGATCGATCAACGGCGGCTGGCGCAACCGCTCGTTCCAGGGCTACGCCGACTACATGCAGACCGAGGCGTTCGCCGACGCGGTGATGGCGCTGATCGCGCTCGCCGAGCGCGAGCGCGTCGCGATCATGTGCGCCGAGGCGGTGCCGTGGCGCTGCCACCGCTCGCTGATCGCCGACGCGCTGATCGCCCGCGGCGTCGCTGCGTGCGAGATCGTGAGCGCGAAGCGGCTGCAGCCGCACCGCCTGACGCCGTTCGCCGTCGTCGACGGCGCCCGCGTCACGTATCCGCCCGCCGCGGCGCCGGCCGACGGCGTCGACGACGGCGCGCCGCGCTAGCAGCGCGCCGCGCGCGTCAAGCCGCGAGCCTGCGCTCGTACGCGTCGCGCAGGCGCTTCCAGCCGTCCCAGAACGGCAGCTTGCGCGCGCCGGTCGCCGAGGCGACGAGCACGTCGAGGTGCGCGTGCCAGCCGGCGGCGATGTTGAGCCGGGCGCCATCGGGCAGCCGACGATGCGTCAGCGTGAGCAGCACCTTGCCGTCGACGAGATCGTCGAGCGCGAACGTGACGTCGCCGCTGTTCTGCCACGCGAACGAGAGCCGGCGTGGCGGCTCGCATTCGGTGATGCGGCTCTGCATCCGGTGCTCGGCGCCGAAGCCCGCGGGACGCTCGCCCGGCGGATCGGTCAGCTCGTCGTTGCGCCAGACGAGCTCGAACGGCGCGCCGACGGCGAGCTCCATGCGACCGGCGGCGAGCCATTGCCGGCGCAGGTCGGAATCGGTGAGGTACGCCCAGACGCGCTCGATCGGTCCGGGCAGCACGCGCCGGATCGTCAGCGTCGCGGGCTCGCTGAGCACGCCCCAGGCGTCGTCGGCGTGTACGGTTGCGGGTGCGGTCGTCGTGGTCATCGCGGTCTCCTGGTCTTGCGGGGTGGGCGGGAAAGCGGCGGCTCGTCGGCGAGCAGCCGCTCGAGCGCATCGAGACGGTCGGTCCAGAAGCGCGCGTAGAAATCGAGCCAGCGGTGCGCGCTGGCGAGCGGGCCGGGGTCGAGCCGAAGCACGTGGGTGCGGCCACGCACCTCGCGGCGAACGAGGCCGGCGTTCTCGAGCGCCTTGACGTGCTTCGACGCGGCCGCGAGCGACATCGCGTGCGGCGCGGCCAGCTCGCCGACGGTCTGCTCGTCGCGGGCCAGCGCGCGCAGCATCTGCCGGCGCGTCGCGTCGCCGAGAGCGCGGAAGACCGCGTCCAGCCGGGGCTCGTTTCGTTCAACCATGTGGTTGAGAATAAGCGCGTGACCCGCGAATGTCAACCGTCTGGTTGAATTTTTCAGGCACCGCTCTTGCTGCTCGGTCGGCATGAGCCTCGATCGCAGATTGCTGGGCCGACGCGTCGCCGTGCTCGCGGCGGACGGCTTCGAGAAAGTCGAGCTGACGGTGCCGATCGCGGCGCTGCGCGCAGCGGGCGCCGACGTCGAGATCGTCTCGCTCCGCGCCGGCCGCATCCGCGGCGTCAACCTGCACGAGCCGGCG
>DASSRF010000188.1:0-5640 GCA_035701945.1 Caldimonas sp.
CATCGTCACGCCGCCGAACAGGTACGCGCCGAGCAGGACGCGCGCCGGTCGCCAGGTCGCGAACGTCGTCAGCGCGAGCGCGATCCAGCCCTTGCCCGCCGTCATCCCCTCGACCCAGAGGTGCGTGTAGACGACCGAGACGTAGGCGCCGGCGATCCCGCACATGACGCCGCCGAACATCACCGCGAGCAGGCGGATGCGCCGCACCGGATAGCCGAGCGCATGCGCCGATTCCGGCGCCTCGCCGACCGCGCGCAGCACGAGGCCAGCGCGCGAGCGGTAGAGGAACCAGGCGAGCCCCGCGGCCAGCGCGATCGCGAGGTACACCATCGGGTGCTGGCGAAAGAATGCCGGGCCGACGAACGGCAGATCGACGAGACCGGGGATCTCGAACGCGCGGTGCTCGCCGAGCTTTTCCTGCGTGTAGCGGATGCCGACGAACGCCGAGAAGCCGGCGCCGAAGAGGCTGAGCGCGAGGCCGGTCGCGTACTGGTTGGTGTTGAGCCAGATGACGAGGACGCCGAACGCTGCGGCGAGGACGGCGCCGGCGGCGCCGGCGGCGGCGAACGCGATCCAGTCGTTGCCGGTGTGGACCGCGGTCGCGAAGCCGGCGATCGCCGCGACCAGCATGATCCCCTCGGCGCCGAGGTTGACGATGCCGGCGCGCTCGTTGATGAGGAGCCCGAGCGCGGCCAACGCGAGCACCGTCCCCGAGTTGAGCGTCGCCGCGACGAGGAGTGCGACCTGTTCCATCAGGCGGCGGGCTTCGACGTGTCGGGGACGAGATCCTTCGCTGCGCTCAGGATGACGTCGCCGCTGCGGTCATCCTGAGCGGAGCGAAGGATCGCTGCCTTGGTGCGCGCGCCCGTCCGGCGGATCCGGTACGCGATCAGCGTGTCGCAGGCGAGCAGCGTGAAGAGCAGCAGGCCCTGGAAGACTCCGGTGAGCGACTTCGGCAGCCCGAGCCGCGACTGCGCGAGCTCGCCGCCGATGTAGAACATGCTCATCAGGATCGCCGAGAAGACGATCCCGACCGGATGGAGGCGGCCGACGAACGCGACGATGATCGCGGCGAAGCCGTAGCCCGCGGGAACGTGCGGCGTCAGCTGGCCGAGCGGGCCGGCGACCTCGAGGCCGCCGGCGAGCCCGGCCATCCCGCCCGAGAGCAGCAGCGCGGTCCAGAGCGCCTTTCGCGACGAGAAGCCGGCGTAGCGCGCCGCCGCCGGCGCGAGCCCGCCGACCTGGAGCTGGAAGCCGGCATAGGTGCGAAAGAGGAGCAGCCAGAACGCGGCGACCGAGAGCAGCGCGACGACGCCTCCGACGTTGACACGGTAGCCGGCGAAGAGCTTGGGCACCTGCGTCGCCTTCAGGAACGTGATCGTCTGCGGGAAGTTGTAGCCCTGCGGGTCCTTCCACGGCCCGTAGACGAGGTAGTTGAGGAGCTGCTCGGCGACGTAGACGAGCATGAGGCTCACGAGGATCTCGTTGGCGTTGAAGCGGTCGCGCAGCAGCGCGACGATCGCCGCCCACGCCATGCCGCCGATCGCCCCGGCGACGATCACCGGCACGAAGAACCAGCCTCCGGTCGTCGCCGTCGCCTGCATCGCGACGCCGCTCGCGGCGATCGCGCCGACGATGAACTGCCCTTCGGCGCCGATGTTCCAGACGTTCGAGCGGAAGCACAGCGCGAGGCCGAGCGCGATCAGGAGCAGCGGCGTCGCCTTGACCGCGAGCTCGGTCAGCCCGTAGACGCTCTTCACCGGCTCGACGAAGAAGACCGCGAGCCCGCGCAGCGGGTCCTTGCCGAGCAGCACGAAGAGGATCGTGCCGATGACGACGGTGATCGCGAGCGCGATCAGCGGCGACGCGACCGACATCGCGCGCGAAGGCTCGGGGCGCGCCTCAAGCTTCAGCATGGCTCTCGGCGGTCCACAGGCCGCTCATCCACTCGCCGATCCGCTCGACCGTCGCTTGGCGCGCTGCGACGCTCGGCGAGACGCGGCCGCGCGCGATGACGAGCAAGCGATCGCAGATCTCGAACAGCTCGTCGAGCTCCTCGCTGACGACGAGCACGGCGCAGCCGGCGTCGCGCAGCGCGAGCAATTCGCCCCGGATCTGCGCCGCGGCGCCGACGTCGACTCCCCAGGTCGGCTGCGAGACGACGAGGAGCTTCGGTTGCGCATCGATCTCGCGGCCGACGATGAACTTCTGCAAATTTCCGCCCGACAGGCTCTTCGCCGCCGAGCCCGGGCCGCCGGCCTTGACGTTGAAGCGCTTGATCAGCGACGCGGCGAGCGCCTCGATGTCGCCGACGCGCAGCCACCCGCCGGCGCCGACGGCGCGCGTGCGCGTGAGCAGCGTGTTCTGCGCGAGCGAGAGCGTCGGCACCGCGCCGCGGCCGAGCCGTTCCTCGGGAACGAAGTGCAGGCCCTCGCGGCGGCGCCTGCGCGGCGAAGCGCGCGCGATGTCGTGCTCGAACAGGCGGATCGTTCCAGGCGGCGCGCGCCGGTCCTCGCCCGAGATCGCCGCCATCAGCTCCTGCTGGCCGTTCCCGGAGACGCCGGCGATGCCGACGACCTCGCCGGCGCGGACGTCGAACGAGATGCCGGCGAGCGCGGTGCCGAACGGATCCTCCTTGGCGAGCGTGAGATCGCGCACCTCGAGCACGACCGGCCCCGGCTTCGATTCGCGATGCTGCAGCTGCGGCGGCTCGGCGCCGATCATCAGCCGCGACAGGCTCGCGTTGGTCTCCTTCGTCGGATCGACCTCGCCGGTGACGCGGCCGGCGCGCAGCACCGTGCAGTGGTGGCAGAGCGCGCGGATCTCGTCGAGCTTGTGCGAGATGTAGAGCACCGCGCAACCCTCGTCGGCGAGCTGGCGCAACGTGACGAAGAGCTTCTGCACCGCCTGCGGCGTCAGCACCGACGTCGGCTCGTCGAGGATCAGCAGGCGCGGCCTGGTCAGCAGCGCGCGCACGATCTCGACGCGCTGGCGCTCGCCGACCGAGAGCGTGTGCACGGGCCTGAGCGGATCGACGTCGAGCCCGTACTCGCCGGCGACGGTGCGGATCCGCGCCGTCACCTCGGCGAGCGAGAGCGACTTGTCGAGCCCGAGCCAGACGTTCTCGGCCGCGGTCAGCGTGTCGAACAGGCTGAAGTGCTGGTAGACCATGCTGATGCCGAGCGCGCGCGCCTCGGCAGGCGAAGCGATCTCGACGCGCCCGCCGTCCCAGCGGATCTCGCCCTCGTCGGGCCGCACCGCGCCGTAGATGATCTTCATCAGCGTCGACTTGCCGGCGCCGTTCTCGCCGAGGACGGCGTGGATGTGGCCGGCGGCGACGCGCAGCGACACGCGGTCGTTCGCCTTGACGGCGGGATACGACTTGCTGATGTCGACGAGCTCGAGGCGAAGCGGCGGCGTGGTCATCCTGGAAGAAGCGGCGGCCCGCTGGTCATCCTGAGCGGAGCGAAGGATCTCGTTGCGGCGCGGCGCCGGGATCCCTCGCTTCGCTCAGGATGACGGAATCGGCGCCGCGACGGTAGCGCGGTTTCCCGGCGACGTACGCGGCGACGAGGTTGCGATCGTCGGCGAGCGTCATCCAGGCGAAGAGCCGCTCGTGGAGGCTGCGCGCCACCGCCGCGCGCCGCGTCGCGACCGCGCCGGCGGCGGCGTCCCAGACGCAGACGTCGGCGACGCGACCCGGCTCGAGGCTGCCGATCTCGCCGTCGAGGCCGAGCGCGACCGCGGCGCCGCGCGTCGCCGCGTGGATCGCCTGCCAGGCCGTCAGGCGCTCGCCGGCGAGCGCCTGCACCTTGTACGCGTCGGCCATCGTGCGCAGCATCGACAGGCTCGTGCCGCCGCCGACGTCGCTCGCGAGGCTGACGTGGACGCCGGCGTCGCGCGCCGCGCGCCAGCCGAACAGGCCGCTGCCGAGAAAGAGGTTCGACGACGGCGAATGCGCGATCTGCGCGCCGGCGTCTGCGAGCGCCGCGCGGTCGGCGTCGTCGAGCCAGATGCCGTGCGCGAACACGCTCTTCGCATGCAGCAGCCCGGCGGCGGCGTAGACGTCGAGGTAGCTGCGCGCCTCGGGAAAGAGCGCGCGCACCCAGTCGACCTCGGCGCGGTTCTCGGCGAGGTGGGTCTGCATGTAGAGCGTCGGGTCGGCGCGACAGAGCCGCCCGGCGAGCGCGAGCTGCTCGCGCGAGCTCGTCGGCGCGAAGCGCACCGTGACCGCGTACGCGCAGCGGCCGCGGCCGTGCCAGCACGCGATCAGCTCCTCCATCTCTCGCTCGGCGACGGCGACGTCGTCGACGAGGTCGGGCGGCGCGTTGCGGTCCATCAGCACCTTGCCCGCGACGAGGCGCATGCCGCGCGCCTCGGCGGCGGCGAAGAGCGCGTCGACCGACTGCGCGTGCACGGTCGGGAAGACGACCGCCGTCGTCGTGCCGTGCGCGAGCAGCGCGTCGACGAAGTGCGCGGCGGCGCTCTCGGCGTGGTCGCGGTCGCGGTGGCGCGCCTCGGCCGGAAACGTGTGCGTCGTCAGCCAGTCGAGGAGCGCCGTGCCGTAGCTCGCGATGACGTCGATCTGGCCGCTGTGGACGTGGCTGTCGACGAACCCCGGCAGGACGAGGCGGCCGCCGTGGTCGACCCGGCGCCACGTGTCGTCGGGGCGCTCGGCCTGCGCCGCGACGATGCGACCGCCGTCGACGAGAAGCCAGTGATCCGGGCGAAAGCGCACCGCGCCCGACTCGGTGGCGCCCCACTCGGGCTCGGCGACGAAGTCGAGCAGGTCGCCGCGGATCGCGATGCGCTCGCCGGCGCCGGCACGCGGCGCGGATGCAGTGGCAGCAGGCGGCAGGGTCACGAGACGCGTGTATACCATCGAGGCCATGGCGAGCCGCCCGATCCGCTTCTTCCACCGCGGCGACATCGTCGCGGTCGAGCCCGCCGCGACGACGCGCACCGTGCTCGACTGGCTGCGCGAGGATGCGCGCTGCACCGGAACCAAGGAGGGCTGCAACGAAGGCGACTGCGGCGCGTGCACCGTCGTCGTCGCCGAGCTCGCTCCCGACCGTTGCACCGCCGACGACGTCGTCGGCGGCCTGAGGCTGCGCACCGCGAACGCGTGCCTGCAGTTCCTGCCGACGCTCGACGGCAAGGCGCTCTTCACCGTCGAGGACCTGCGCAAGGCCAACGGCGCGCTGCACCCCGTGCAGCAGGCGATGGTCGACTGCCACGCGTCGCAGTGCGGGTTCTGCACGCCGGGCTTCGTGATGTCGCTCTGGGCGACGTACCAGCACCACCTCGCGCGCGGGCGAACGCCGTCGCGGCGGCGCATCGCCGACGAGCTTTCCGGGAACCTCTGCCGCTGCACCGGCTACCGGCCGATCGTCGACGCCGCCGAGCGCATGTTCGAGCTGCCCGCCGCGGCGCTCGACACTGCGCCGATCGTCGCCGCGCTCGAGTCGCTGCGCGCCGATCCGCCGCTCGCGTGCGTCGACCGCGCCGGCGCGACGTTCCTGGCGCCGCGCACGCTCGCCGACTTCGCGACCGCCCGCGCCGCGCATCCCGGCGCGCGCATCCTCGCCGGCTCGACCGACATCGGCCTGTGGGTCAACAAGATGTTTCGCGAGCTGCCGG
>DASSRF010000189.1:0-4186 GCA_035701945.1 Caldimonas sp.
GGTCACCGGCACGAACGGCAAGACGTCGACCTCGTGGTGGATCGCGCAGGCGCTCGGCTCGATCGGTCGACGCTGCGGCGTGATCGGCACGCTCGGCATCGGCGAGCCGCCGCGCGCCGACGCGGCCGGCGACCTGCGCTCGACCGGACTCACGACCCCCGACCCGGTCATGCTGCAGAACGCGCTGCGCGACTTCGTCGACCGCGGCTTCGCCGCGTGCACGCTCGAGGCGTCGTCGATCGGCATCGTCGAGCATCGCCTCGCCGGGACGAGCGTCGCCGTCGCCGTCTTCACCAACTTCAGCCAGGACCACCTCGACTATCACGGCGACATGCGCGCGTACTGGGCAGCGAAGGCGCAGCTGTTCGCGTGGCCCGGGCTGCGCGCCGCCGTCGTCAATCTCGACGATGCGCAAGGCGTCGAGCTCGCCGCGACGCTCGCCGGGCGCGAGCTCGCGTGCTGGACGATCTCGACGCGAGGCGAAGACGCGAGACTGCGCGCGGTCGACCTTCGCCACGGTCGCGACGGCCTCGCGTTCGACGTCGTCGAAGGCGACGACCGCGTCGCGATCGCGGCGCCGCTGATCGGCGACTACAACGCGAGCAACCTGCTGTGCACGATCGGCGCGCTGCGTGCGCTCGGCATTCCTCTCGCCGAAGCGGCGCGGGCGTGCACGGCGCTGACGCCGGTGCCGGGGCGGATGCAGCGCGTCGTCGCCGACCTCGCCGAGCCTGCCCCCGAGATCGTCGTCGACTACGCGCACACCCCCGACGCGCTCGAGAAGGCGCTCGCCGCGCTCGCGCCGCTCGCGCGCGCACGCGGCGGCAAGCTCTGGTGCGTGTTCGGCTGCGGCGGCAACCGCGACGCCGCCAAGCGGCCGCTGATGGGCGCGATCGCGTGCCGCCTCGCGAACCGGGTCGTGCTGACGAGCGACAACCCGCGCCACGAATCGCCCGACCTCGTCCTCGCGCAGATCCTCGCCGGCGCGATCGGCCACGACGAGGTCGACGTCATCGAGAACCGCGCCGACGCGATCCGCCACGCCGTCGGCAGCGCCGCGGCCGAGGACGTCGTCCTGCTCGCCGGCAAGGGGCACGAGGATTACCAGGAGATCGCCGGCGCGCGGTTTCCGTTCTCCGACGCTCGCCACGCGCACGCCGCGCTCGCCGCGCGCAGGGACGCCGGGCCGGCGAGGGCGACGATGACGACGCTCGGCGAAGCGGCACGGCTCGTTCCCGGCGCCCAGCTCGTCGGCAGCGGCACGACGTCGTTCACGCGCGTCCACAGCGACACGCGCTCGATCGCCGCCGGCGACCTCTTCGTCGCGCTGCGCGGCGAGCGCTTCGATGCGCACGCGTTCCTCGGCGACGCGAAGGCGCGCGGCGCGGTCGCCGCGCTCGCCGAGCGCGGCCTCGACGAGTCGGGGCTGCCGGGCCTGCTCGTCGCCGACAGCCGCCAGGCGCTCGGCGACTTCGCGGCGGCGTGGCGGCGACAGTTCACGATGCCGCTCGTCACCGTCGCCGGCAGCAACGGGAAGACGACGGTGACGCAGATGATCGCCGCGATCTTCCGCGCCTGGGTCGGCGCCGCTGCGTTCTCGACGCAGGGCAACTTCAACAACGACGTCGGCCTGCCGCTGACGCTGCTCGGACTGCGCTCGGGCTGCCGTGCCGCGGTCGTCGAGCTCGGCATGAACCACGTCGGCGAGATCGCGCGGCTGGCGCAGATCGCGGCGCCGACGATCGCGCTCGTCAACAACGCCCAGCGCGAGCACCTCGAGTTCATGACGAGCGTCGACGCGGTCGCGCGCGAGAACGGCAGCGCGATCGCCGCGCTCGGCGCCGACGGCGTCGCCGTCTTCCCGGCCGACGATGCGCACGCGGCGACCTGGCGCGAGATCGCCGGCGCTCGCCGCGTCGTCACGTTCGCGCTCGACGTCACGGGCGCCGACGTCAACGCCAGCGCGACCTGGCACGGCGACCACTCGCTCGTGCAGATGCAGACGCCGGCGGGCGCGGCGGCGTTCGCGCTCCACGTCGCCGGCACGCACAACGTTCGCAACGCGCTCGCCGCGACCGCCGCCGCGCTCGCCGCCGGCTGCCCGCTCGACGCAGTCGTGCGCGGCCTCGAGGGCTTTCGCGCCGTCCGCGGCCGCTCGCAGACCAGGCGCATCGCTCGCCGCGGCAGCGAGGCGACGCTGATCGACGACACCTACAACGCCAATCCCGATTCGGTGCGCGCCGCGATCGACGTCCTCGCCGCGCTGCCGGCGCCGCGCTGGCTCGTCCTCGGCGACATGGGCGAAGTCGGCGACCAGGGGCCGGAGTTCCACCGCGAGGTCGGGGCCTACGCGCACGAACGCGGCATCGAGTCGCTCTGGGCGGCGGGAGCCGGGAGCGCGAACACCGTCGCCGGCTTCGCCGGTGCGCGCGCGTTCCTCGCCGTCGAGGAGCTCATCGCCGCGCTCGACGAGGCGCCGCAGGCGGCGTCGATCCTCGTCAAGGGCTCGCGCTTCATGCGCATGGAGCGCGTCGTCGCCGCGCTCACCGGCGAAACCGGAGATGCGCATGCGTGAGGCCGCGAGCGAGCGGAGGCGCGATGCTGCTTAGCCTCTCGCAGTGGCTGCGCGCGCTGTCGCCCGAGTTCGGCTTCATGCGGGTCTTCGAATACATCACCTTCCGCGCCATGATGGCGGCGATGACGGCGCTCGTCATCGGCCTCGTCTTCGGGCCGTGGGTGATCCGGCGGCTGACGTCGCTGAAGATCGGCCAGCCGATCCGCTCGTACGGGATCGAGGCGCACCACGTCAAGAGCGGGACGCCGACGATGGGCGGCGTCCTCATCCTGCTCGGCATCGGCGTCTCGACGCTGCTCTGGTTCGACTGGTCGAACCGGTTCGTCTGGATCGTCATGGTCGTCACCGTCGGCTTCGGCGCGATCGGCTGGGTCGACGACTGGCGCAAGGTCGTGCAGAAGAACCCCGAGGGGATGCGCTCGGGCGAGAAGTACTTCTGGCAGTCGCTGATCGGGATCGTCGCCGCGATCTACCTCGCGTTCTCGGTGAGCGAGACGTCGAACCTGCGCGTCCTCGAGCTCTTCCTGCGCTGGGTGCAGAGCGGCTTCTCGAACGACCTGCCGCCGAAGGCGGACCTGATCGTGCCGTTCTTCAAGTCGGTGAGCTATCCGCTCGGCGTCTTCGGCTTCATCGCGCTGACGTACTTCGTCATCGTCGGCGCGAGCAACGCCGTCAACCTCACCGACGGGCTCGACGGCCTCGCGATCATGCCGGTCGTGATGGTCGGCTCGGCGCTCGGCGTCTTCGCGTACGTGATCGGCCGCGCCGACATGTCGCGCTACCTGCTCTTGCCGTATATCCCGGGCGCCGGCGAGCTGCTCATCTTCTGCGCCGCGATGGCCGGCGCCGGGCTCGCGTTCCTCTGGTTCAACACCCACCCGGCGCAGGTCTTCATGGGCGACGTCGGCGCGCTCGCGCTCGGCGGCGCGCTCGGCACGATCGCGGTGATCACGCGCCAGGAGATCGTGCTCGGGATCATGGGTGGCGTCTTCGTCGCCGAGGCGCTCTCGGTGATGGCGCAGGTCGGCTGGTTCAAGTACACGAAGAGGAAGTACGGCGCCGGCCGGCGGATCCTGCTGATGGCGCCGCTGCACCACCACTTCGAGAAGACGGGCTGGAAGGAGACGCAGGTCGTCGTCCGCTTCTGGATCATCACGATGCTGCTCTGCCTCGTGGGCCTGGCGAGCCTCAAGCTGCGATGAGCGACGGCGCCACCCTCGTCCTCGGCCTCGGCGAGTCCGGCCTCGCGATGGCGCGCTGGGCGGCGCGCAGCGGCTGCGCGGTGCGCGTCTGGGACTCGCGCGACGAGCCACCGCGCGCGGCCGAGCTGCGCGAGCACGTGCCGGGCGCGAAGCTCGTGCGCGGCGCGCTCGACGACGCTTCGCTCGCCGGCGTCGCGCGCGTGCTGAAGAGCCCGGGCCTGGCACCGCATGACGCGCAGATCGCGCCGTTGCTCGCCGCTGCGCGGGTCGCAAAGATCCCGGTGCAGGGCGAGCTCGACCTCTTCTCGGCCGCGCTCGCCGAGCTGCGCCGCGACCACGACTACGCGCCCAAGGTCGTCGCCGTCACCGGAACGAACGGCAAGACGACGACGACGGCGCTCACCGCGCT
>DASSRF010000190.1:0-2267 GCA_035701945.1 Caldimonas sp.
CGACTTCCGCAAGCTCGAGTCGACCTACGCTAACCAGAAGTTCAGGCTCGGCGCGCTCTTCGTGCCGGTGCCCGAGCTGATCACGCTGGTGCTCGCGGTCGCGCTCGCGCTCGCGATCTGGGCGGTGCTGCGCTACACCGACCTCGGTCGGGCGCTGCGTGCCGCCGCCGAGGATGCGCCGATCGCAGCGGCGTTCGGCGTCGACCAGCGGCGCAACGGCCTGCTGCTCGCCGGCACCTGCGCTGCGCTCGTCTCGATCGCCGGCGTCTGCATCGCGCTCACGGCGACGCTCGCGCCGTCGCAGATGTACGCCTGGATCGGCGTCGTCTTCGCCGCGGTGATGCTCGGCGGGCTCGGCAGCGCGATCGGGCCGCTCGTCGCCGGGTTGCTGATCGGCGTCAGCGAGGCGGTGACGATGGCGGTGACTGCGCCGTCGTGGGCGCCGATCGTCTCGTTCACGCTGCTCATCGTCGTCCTCGTCTTCCGCCCGGGGAAGGCGGCGTGAGCCGCGCGACCCTCGCGATCCTCGCCGTCGCCGGCGCGATGGCACTGCTGCCGCTCGCCGGCCTGCCGGCGTTCTACGACGCGCTGCTCTACCTGATGCTGCACTGGATCGTGCTCGCGACGTCGTGGAACATCCTCTCGGGAACGACCGGCTACTTCTCGTTCGGCCACGGCGCGTTCTTCGGCGCCGGGCTCTACACGACGAGCACGCTGCTCGCTCGCTTCGAGTGGCCGTTCCTGTGGACGCTGCCGGTCGCCGCGCTGGTCGCCGCGCTCCTCGGCATCGCGCTCGGCGCCGTCGTCTTTCGCGTCCGCAGCGTGCGCGGCGAGCTGTTCGCGCTGCTGACGCTCGCGATCACGTTCGTGATCGGCACGATCGTCGGCAACACGCCGATCGACGGCGGCAACGGCGTCTCGCTGACGTCGGTGCCGGTGCCGCACATCGGGCCGACGCAGTCGGCGACGTTCTACCTGCTCGCGCTCGCCGCGGCGACGCTGACGCTCGTCGTCGCGCGCGCGATCTTCTTCTCGCGCTTCGGCGCGGGGCTCCTCGCGATCCACGACGACGAGGACGCCGCCGAGGTGATGGGCGTGCCGACGTACCGCTACAAGCTCGTCGCGCTCGCGATCTCGTGCGCGCTCGCCGGCGTCGCCGGCGGCATCCACGCGCTCTTCCTCTCCTACGTCACCGTCGGCGAGGTGTTCACGATCACGGTGCCGCTGACGGTCGTGCTGATGAGCGTCCTCGGCGGCACGCGGCACTGGGCAGGGCCGGCGGTCGGCGCGATCGCGATCACGGGGCTGCTCTACAGCTTCACCGCCGCCGACCACGCGGTCGCCGGCAAGGCGGCGATCGGCGCGATCCTGATCGCGGCGATCCTGTTCATGCCCGACGGCATCCTGCCGCGGCTGCAACGGCTGCTGCCGAAGCGGTGGTCGGCGCGCCCTGTCATCCTGAGCGAAGCGAAGGATCTCGGCGCCACGAGTCGCAGGGATCCTTCGCCTTCGCCTCAGGATGACACCGGCGGCGCAGCGCCGCTGCTGCGCGTGTCCGGCCTGCACAAGCGCTTCAGGGGCGTCCGCGCGCTCGCCGGCGTCGCCGTCGAGGTCCGGCGCGGCGAGATCCTCGGCCTGCTCGGACCGAACGGCTCCGGCAAGTCGACCTTCATCAACGTCGTCAGCGGCCACTACGCGGCGAACGCGGGCGAGATCGTCTTCGAGGGCCGCGAGCTCGTCGGCACGCCGGCGCACCGGATCGCCGCCGGCGGCATCGCGCGCACCTACCAGATCCCGCGGCCGTTCGCGCACATGACGGTGCTCGACAACGTCGCGCTCGCGGCAATGTTCGGCGGCGGCATCGCGGCGCCGCGCGCCGCGCGCGCGGCGGCGCGGCAGTGGCTCGACTTCACCGGCCTGGCCGCCAAGGCCGACGCGCTGCCCGACGAGCTCAACCTGCACCAGCGCAAGTTCCTCGAGCTCGCGCGCGCGCTCGCGTCGCGGCCGCGGCTCGTCCTCCTCGACGAGGTGCTGTGCGGGCTGACGCCGAGCGAGATCGACAGCGCGGTCGCGCTGATCCGGCGCATCCGCGACCAGGGCGCGACGATCGTCTTCGTCGAGCACGTGCTGCGCGCGGTGATGGCGCTCACCGACCGCGTCGTCGTCTTCCACCACGGCGAGCTGCTCGACTAAGGCCGTGCCGCCGACGTCATGCAGCGACCCGAGGTGATGACCGCGTACCTCGGCCGCGCCCATGCTTGACTTCG
>DASSRF010000191.1:0-4445 GCA_035701945.1 Caldimonas sp.
CCGGCGCCGGAATCGACGCCGGCGTCGACGGGTTCGTGCACGCACGCCTCGCTGGCGCGCCCGACCATCCGATGACGATCGAGTTCCCCGAAGGCGAGTACCTGAAGGGCCTGGCGATCGTCAAGCGCTGACGGCGGGCAGCTCGATCCGCGTCTCGAACTTGGCCCGGCGGACGCTGAAGAACGCCTTGACATTGCGCACGTTGGCGTCCTGCGTGAAGAGCCGCTCGACGAGCGCCTCGTACGCGGCCATGTCGGCGACCTCGACGACGAGGAGGAAGTCGGGGCCCGGCGTGACGCGGTGGCACTGGCGCACCGCAACGTCGGCGACCGCGCGCGCCTCGAACGCGGCCAGCGCTTCGGCACCCTGGCGGTCGAGGGCGACCTCGACGATCGCGGTCAGGCCGCTGCCGAGGCGTTCGCGCGAGAGCAGGGCGACGCGGCGCTCGATGACGCCGCCGTCGACGAGCGACTTGACGCGACGCAGGCACGTCGCCGGCGAGACGTGGACGCGCTCGGCCAGCGCCTGGTTGGTCAGCGACGCGTCGTTCTGGAGCGCGTCAAGGATCTTCCAGTCGGTGGCGTCGAGGGTGATCGCGTGATTCATCATTCCAATGTCCAGCCAGAGTTGGAATTATCTGCCACATTGAGCAAGGGAAGCTCGTTAATTCTGAATTGACGACAAAGTCGCAACGAAATTTCAACCGAGGTCGCCCATGATGCCGACCTGCCTCAGGAGCGTGCCATGTGCGGAATCGTCGCCGCGGTCAGCAACCGCAACATCGTCCCGGTCCTCGTCGAGGGACTGCGGCGCCTCGAGTACCGCGGCTACGACTCGTGCGGCGTCGCCGTCCACCAGAACGGCGGCCTGCGCCGGGCGCGCAGCACGGCGCGGGTCGCCGAGCTCGCCGCCAACGTCGGCGCCGAGCACCTGGAAGGCACGACGGGTATCGCGCACACGCGTTGGGCGACGCACGGCGCGCCGGTCGTCCACAACGCGCATCCGCACTTCTCGCCCGGCCCGCGCAAGGCGGCGACGAACGGCGTCGTCGAGGCCGGCGAAGCGTCCGGCCTCGCTTCGGCCGGCAGGATCGGCCTCATCCACAACGGGATCATCGAGAACCACGACGAGCTGCGCGCCGAGCTCGAGCGCAAGGGCTACGCGTTCGAGACGCAGACCGACACCGAGGTCATCGCGCACCTGATCGACCACCTCAACGACGGCGACCTCCTCGACGCGGTGCAGCGCGCGCTGCCGCGGCTGCGCGGCGCCTACGCGATCGCCGTGATCAGCCGCGACGAGCCGCACCGCGTCGTCGGCGCGCGCCACGGCTCGCCGCTCGTCCTCGGCGTCGGCTCTGCCGAGCGCCCGACCGAGAACTTCCTCGCCTCCGACGCGATGGCGCTCGCCGGCGTCACCGACAGGATCGTCTACCTCGAGGAAGGCGACGTCGTCGACCTGCAGCTCGGCAAGCACTGGATCAGCCACGCCGACGCGCAAGGCACGCATCGGCGCGTCGAGCGGCAGGTGAGGACGGTGATCGCGCACAGCGGCGCCGCCGAGCTCGGCCCGTACCGGCACTACATGCAAAAGGAGATCTTCGAGCAGCCGAAGGCGATCGCGGACACGCTCGACGCCGTGCCGGGCATCTCGCCCGAGCTGTTCGGCGACGGCGCGTACCGCGTCTTCAAGGACGTCGAGTCGGTGCTCGTCCTCGCCTGCGGGACGAGCTACTACAGCGGCTCGGTCGCCAAGTACTGGCTCGAGTCGTTCGCCGGCATCCCGACCCAGGTCGAGGTCGCGAGCGAGTACCGCTACCGCGACAGCGTGCCGAATCCGCGCACGCTCGTCGTCACGATCTCGCAGAGCGGCGAGACCGCCGACACGCTCGCCGCGCTCAAGCACGCGCGCGAGCTCGGCATGGCGCACACGCTCACGGTCTGCAACGTCGCGACGAGCGCGATCGTTCGCGAGTCGGCGATGGCGTACCTGACGCGCGCCGGCGTCGAGATCGGCGTCGCGTCGACCAAGGCGTTCACGACGCAGCTCGTCGGCCTCTTCCTGCTGACGCTCGCGCTCGCGCAGGTGCGCGGGCGTCTGACGGACGAGCAGGAAGCGCAGCACCTGAAGTCGCTTCGCCACCTGCCGGTCGCGGTGCAGGCGGTGCTCGCGCTCGAGCCGCAGATCATCGCCTGGAGCGAGGAGTTCGCGTCGAAGGAGAACGCGCTCTTCCTCGGCCGCGGCATGCACTACCCGGTCGCGCTCGAGGGCGCGCTGAAGCTGAAGGAGATCAGCTACATCCACGCCGAGGCGTACCCGGCGGGCGAGCTCAAGCACGGGCCGCTCGCGCTCGTCACCTCCGAGATGCCGGTCGTCGCGATCGCGCCCAACGACAAGCTGCTCGAGAAGCTCGAGAGCAACCTGCACGAGGTGCGCGCGCGCGGCGGCGAGCTCTTCGTCTTCGCCGACGCCGACACGCGGATCCGCCCGGGAGAGGGCGTCCGCGTCATCCGCATGCCCGAGCACTACGGCGCGCTGTCGCCGATCCTGCACGTCGTTCCGCTGCAGCTGCTCGCGTACCACACCGCGGTCGCGCGCGGCACCGACGTCGACAAGCCGAGGAACCTCGCGAAGAGCGTGACGGTCGAATGAGCCGCCCGCGGGCGCGGGCGCCGCTGGCCTACTGCGCCGCCGATCGGCCGCTGCGCGCCAGCGCCACCAGCTCCCGATGCTCGGCGATGCGCGACAGAAAGCGCTCGCGCAGATCGGCATCTCCGATGCGATCGGCCTCGGCCTGCACGCGCTCGTCGGCTTCGGCCAGCAACGGACCGGCACGAGCGTCGCCGACAGCCGACCAGACCCTGAACAGGGTGAGCCGGATCAGGTGCTCGTAGGCGCCGGCAAACAGGTTGCGTCCTGCGGCGCCCTCGCTACGAGGACCACTTTCTCTCGATTCGTCGGCCCCGGCCGACGGCGCCGCGTCGGCGGCCTCTTTGAGAAGCTCGTCCGTCCACCGTCGCGCCTCTGCCGCGCCGGCGCTCGCGAGCGCGACCCGCGCACGCCCGTCGAGCGCGTTGAGCGCCTGGGGCACGTACCCGATCTCGCACGCGAGCGCGTGACTGCGCGCGAAGGCTTCGTCCGCCGCCGCGACGCGGCCGAGCGACAGCTCGGCGTTGCCGAGCGACCAGAGCGCATCGGTCTGGTAAAGGCGCGTGCCGCTTTCGAGCGCGAAGTCCCACGCCGTCTGCGCGCGCTGCAGCGCGAGCGCCGCGTCGCCCTCGCGCCATGCGAGCTCGGAGAGCACCGAACAGGTGTTTCCCTCGGTGATCCGGTTGCCGAGCATCCGGTGCATGCGCAGCGCTTCCTCGAGATAGCCGCGCGCCTCGGGGAACGCGCCGAAGGCGAGGTACGACATGCCGACGTTGGTGAGCGCGATCGCTTGGTTGACCCGGTTTCCGGTGCGGCGGTTGAGCTCGAGGTCCTGCAGGCTCTGCTGCAGCCCGGCGACGCGGTCGCCGAGCAGGTCGGTGCAGACCGTCAGGGCGACGATCAGGCCCGACTCGAGGCGGTCGCGCCCGAGCTCGCGTGCGCGTGCCAGCGCGGGTTCGGCGAGCGCGCGCCCGGCGGCCGGATCGCCTTGGTACGCGAGCGCCTCGGCGAGCCGCTTGGTCGCCGACAGCACCATCGGCTCGTCCGCTGCCGCGACGGCGAGCGCCTGGCACCGCCTCGCCTCGCGCTCCTGGACCGCCCAGTCGCCGATGCGATGCGCGAAATCCGAGCGGCGCCGCGCGACTTCGGCGCGGCGCCGATCGCCCGGCGCGCCCGGAGGCATCGCGTCGGCGATCGCCGCGAGCGCGTCGAGGTCGGCGCGCTGCGCGTCGCGCCGGCCGAGCATCTCGAGCGCCTGCTCGCGAACGCCGAGCAGCCGCCAGCGCAGCTCGACTTCGTCGCTGGCGACGAGCCCGAGCCCGCGCGTGCTCGCTTCGATCGCCGCCTCGTGCGCGAACGTCTCGACCATGTTCGCCGCCGCGCGCGCGTAGTGCTCGGCCGCGTTGGCGGCGTCGCCTGCGCGTTCGTAGTGCTCGGCCGCAACAGCGAGCAGCCGCGGGCCGAGGATGCCGGTGTGCCGCGCGAGCCAGTCGGCGGCGCGCGCATGCGCGTCGCGCTTGACGCGCCGGAGCACGGTCCCGTACGTGACCTGGTGCAGGATCTGGTGGCTGAACGCGTGCTCGCGAACGCCGTGCGCGACTGCTTCGCTGTCTTCCTTCGGCTCGACCAGCGCGCGCGCTCGCAGCGCCGGCAGCCGCCGTGGCGCCTCGACGTCGACGTGCGCGAGCGCCGCGTCCCAGAACGTCATTCCGACCACGCTCGCGAGCTGCAGCGCGCGACGCTCGGGCGCGGGCAGGCCGTCGAGCCGCGCCTGCAGCACGCCGGTCAGCGTCGGC
>DASSRF010000192.1:0-6402 GCA_035701945.1 Caldimonas sp.
GACGACGCAGCCCGGCTCGACGACCGCGTGCGCGCCGATCGTCGCGCCGTCACCGATCTCGGCGCCGGCGCCGACGACGGCGAACGGGCCGACGGCGACGTCGGCGCCGAGCCGCGCCGCCGGCTCGACCGCGGCGCGCCCGTCGATGCCGCGCCGCTCGCGCGGCCGCGCCCGCTCGGCCCACCACTGCGTCAGTCGCGCGAAGTAGAGGTACGGGTCGGCAGTGACGATCGCGGCGCCGCGCGCGGCCGCGGCATCGCGAAACGCCGGCGCGACGATCACGCACGCCGCCGCCGTCGACGCGAGCTGCTTGGCGTAGAGCGGATTGGCGAGGAACGAGATCGACGTCGGCGTCGCCGACTCGAGCGGATCGATCGCGTCGATCCGCGTCGCGGGATCGCCGATCAGTTCGCCGCCGAGCCGCTCGAGGATGTCGCGAAGCCGGACTTCGCCCACCGTGCGGCGCCTGCTACTTGCCGGGCGCCGCGCTCTGGGCGTTCAGCGCCTTGATCACCTTGTCGGTGATGTCGACCTTCGGGCTCCAGAAGACCGCCTCCTGGAGGATGAGGTCGTACTTCTCGGTCTCGAAGATCTGCTTGATGACGCGGTTGGTCCGCTCGACGACGGTCGCGAGCTCCTCGTTCTTGCGCTGGCTGAGGTCCTCCTGGAACTCGCGGCGGCGCCGCTGCAGGTCGCGATCCTGGTCGACGAGCTCGCGCTGGCGCCGCGTCCGCTCGGCTTCGCCGAGCGTCGGCGCGTCCTTGTCGAGCCGGTCGCTCGCCGCCTTCAGCTTGTTCGCGAGCTCGTTGAGATCCTTCTCGCGCTTCGAGAACTCCGCCTCGAGCTTGGCCTGCGCGGCCTTGGCAGGAGCGGCGTCGCGCAGCACGCGATCGCTGTTGACGTAGCCGATCTTCAGCTCCTGCGCGGAGGCCGCCGCGCTCGCGCCGGCAACGAGCGCGGCAACGAGCAGCGATTTGACGATGTGGCTGTTCATCAGAAGGCAGTCCCGATCTGAAACTGAAGCTTCTGGATTCTATCTTCCGGCTTCTTCTTGATCGGCGTTCCGTAACTGAGCTTCAGGGGGCCGACCGGCGACACCCAGCTGACGCCGAGCCCCGCCGACGCGCGCAGGCTGTCGAAGGTCAGCGACTCGTTCTCGCCCCAGACGTTGCCGGCGTCGAGATAGACGAAGATGCGCAGCGTCCGGTCGGCGTTGGCGCCGGGCACCGGCAGATAGAGCTCGTTGTTGAGGTTGAAGCGGCGGTTGCCGCCGATGAACGCGCCGGTCACGTCGACCGGGCCGAGCGAGCCCTGGTCGAAGCCGCGGACGGTGCCCAGGCCGCCGCCGTAGAAGTTCTTGAAGATCGGATAGGGCTTGCCGCCGAGGCCCTTGCCGTAGCCGATCTCGGCGTTGACGCCGTACGAGAACGAGCGCGAGAACGAGATGTACTGCTGGCCCTGGAGGTTGGCACGGAAGTACTTGGCGTCGCCGAGCGGCGCGTAGTCGAGGTTGACGCGCATGTAGCGGCCGGCCGTCGGCACCAGCGCGCTGTCGCGGTTGTCGCGCGTCCAGCCGATCGTCAGCGGCACCGAGCTGCTCGTCTCGCCGAACTGCTCGCGGTAGAGGAAGTAGCTGTTCGGCAGCGCCTGCGCGCCCTTGATCTCGGTGCGCTCGGCGCCGATGCCGAAGAAGACGGTGTCGTACTCGCTGAAGGGGACGCCGAAGCGGATCGCGACGCCCGGCGTCACGAGCTTGTATTCCTCGCCCTGGCTGTTGATCGGCCGGCTGGTGCGGTAGTAGATGTCGAACGCGCGCGAGATGCCGTCGATCGTGAAGTAGGGGTCGACCGTGCTCAGCACCAGCGTGCGGTTGTACTTGCTCGTGTTGACCTCGACGCCGAGGTAGTTGCCCGAGCCGAAGATGTTGTCCTGCCTGATCGCCGCCGTCAGCGAGAGCTTGTCGGCCGACGAGAAGCCGGCGCCGAGCGAGAGGTTGCCGGTCGGCTTTTCCTTGATCGTCACCGTCATGTCGACCTGGTCGGCCGAGCCCGGGACCTCGGTGGTGTCGACGCTGACCTCGCTGAAGTAGCCGAGCCGGTCGACGCGGTCGCGCGACAGCTTGATCTTGCGGCCGTCGTACCACGACGACTCGAACTGCCGGAACTCGCGCCGGATCACCTCGTCGCGGGTGCGCGTGTTGCCGGCGATGTTGACGCGGCGCACGTAGACGCGGCGCTGCGGCTCGGCGACGAGGGTGACGACGACGCGGCCGTTGAGGCGGTCGATCTCGGGGCGCGAATCGACCTTCGCGAACGCGTAGCCGAACGTGCCGAACCGGTCGACGAAGGCGCGCGTCGTCTCGGCGACCGCCGACGCACGATACGGATCTCCGGGCTTGATCGTGACGAGGGTGCGGAAGTCGTCTTCCTTGCCGAGGTAGTCGCCCTCGAGCTTGACGCCGGTGACGATGTACGGCTGCCCTTCCTTGACGTTGATCGTGATCGCGATTTCCTGCTTGTCGGGCGAGATCGCGACCTGGGTCGACTCGATCTCCATCTCGAGGTAGCCGCGGTTCTGGTAGTACGCGCGGATCGTCTCGAGGTCGGCGTTGAGCTTGGCGCGCGAATAGCGGTCGCCCTTCAGGTAGAAGTTCAGCCAGCCGCCTTCGTTGAGCTCCATCAGCCCCTTCAGCGTCCGCTCCGAGAACGCCTTGTTGCCGACGATCCTGATCTCGCGGATCTTCGCCGGCGAGCCCTCGGTGATCGTGAAGGTGACGTTGACGCGGTTGCGCTCCTGCGGCGTCACCGTCGTCACGA
The DNA here is from genome assembly GCA_035701945.1 of Caldimonas sp. Lineage (GTDB taxonomy): Bacteria > Pseudomonadota > Gammaproteobacteria > Burkholderiales > Burkholderiaceae_C > Schlegelella_A. The sequence continues at coordinate 2,817 of DASSRF010000192.1, forward strand.
CCTCGGCGCCGTACAGGCTCTTGGTCAGGTACTGGCGCTTGAGTTCCTGCTCGGCGCGGTCGGCGAGCGCGCGGTCGAAGGGCAGCCCCTCGCCGATGCCGAAGTCCTTCAGCGACTTCACGAGCGAGTCCTTCTCGAACTCGTGCAGGCCGACGAAGTCGATGTTCGCGATCACCGGGCGCTCCTCGACGATGACGACGGCGACGCCGTTGTCGATGTCGATGCGCACGTCCTTGAAGAGCCCGGTCGCGAAGAGCGCGCGCAGCGCGGCGGCGCCCTTCTCGTCGGTGTAGGTGTCGCCGATCCGGAACGGCAGCGCCGCGAAGACCGTGCCGGCGTCGGATCGCTGCAGCCCCTCGACGCGGATGTCCTTCAGCACGAACGGCTCGATCGCGAGCGCCGCCCCCGCGTGCAGCGCGAGCGCGACGGCGAGGGAGAACGGAGAAAGACGGCGTGAACGCGGGCGGAAGGGACGAATCGGAAGCGCGCCTGGAACGTCGATGAGCATGCCGTCGGTCATTGCAGACCCAGCAGGCGGGCCATGTCGTTGTAGAGCGCCAGGGACATCATCATCAGCATGATGGCAACCCCGCCGCGCTGCAGCCTGTCGAGCCACAGGTCGGAGACCTGACGTCCCGTCACGGCCTCGAAAAGATAATACATGAGGTGCCCGCCATCGAGGACGGGCAGCGGCAGCAGGTTGAGGACGCCGAGGCTGACGCTGACGACGGCGAGAAAGCCGAGGTAGGTCGCGAGCCCGAGGCGCACCGACTGGCCGGCATAGTCGGCGATCGTCACCGGCCCGCTCAGGTTCTTGAGCGACGCCTGGCCGACGATCATCTTGCCGAGCATCTTGATCGTCAGCACCGACATCTGCCAGGTCTGCGTCGCTGCCGAGGTCAGCCCTTCGATCGGGCCGTAGCGGACCGAGACGAGCTCGGGCCGCGTTCCGACTTCGGTGTCGAGGCGGCCGATGCGGTTGCCCTTGTCGATGACGACGGCAGCCGTCACGGCGAGGTCGAGCCGGGAACCGCCGCGCTCGACGCGCCACTGCATCGGCCTGGCGACGCCGGTGCTGGCGCTCGCGCGCGTCGCGGCGACGATCTGCGACGAGTCTTCGACCGGGACGCCGTCGATCGCGATCACGCGATCGCCGGGCTTCAGCCCCGAAGCCGCGCCGGCGCTGCCCGGCTTGACGTTGCCGAGCACCGGCTCGCTGTAGGCGCCGCCGAGGCCGATCTTCTGCATCGTCTTCGCGTCGACGTCGGCGGCGGCGAGCGCGGCGAGCGCGAGGTGGACGCGACGCTGGCCGCGGCCGTCGCGCGCGCTGACGAGCAGGTCGATGTCCTCGCCGCGCAGCATCGCCTGCGTGACCTGCCAGCGCAGGTCGGTGAGCGAGCGGACGTCGCTCCAATCGGAACCTTCCTGCGACCATGCGCGCACCCAGTCGCCGGCGTGCATGCCGGCGCGATCGGCGACGCTGCCTGCGACCGGCGGCCCGAGCAGCGCCTTCGGCTCGTCGACGCCGATCCAGTTCGCCGCCGCGTAGAGCACGACCGCGAGGACGAGGTTCGCTGCCGGGCCGGCGGCGACGATCGCGGTGCGCTGCCAGAGCGGCTTGTTGTTGAATGCGCGATCGCGCTCGCTCGCGGGCACGTCGCCTTCGCGCTCGTCGAGCATGCGAACGTAGCCGCCGAACGGCAGCGCGCAGACGACGAATTCGGTGCTGTCGGGCCGCGGCTGGCGGCGCCAGAGGACGCGCCCGAAGCCGATCGAGAAGCGCAGCACGCGCACGCCGCAGGCGACCGCGACGCGGTAGTGCCCCCACTCGTGGACGACGATGAGGACGCCGAGCGTGAGGATGAAGGCGAGGATCGTGACCATCATCGCAAGCTGCAGGGCCACCGGCGCGCCGTCGGGACGATCCTCATCGGGCGAGCCCTTTCACGAATTCGGCGGCGCGCCGGCGCGCCTCCTGGTCGAGCGCGAGCAGCGACTCGAGCGAATCGGCCGCACCCGGCGCCGGCGGCAACGCCTCGACGGTGCGGCAGTTGACCGTGTGAATCAGGTCGAAGCGAATGGTTCCGGCGAGGAACGCCGCGACCGCCTCTTCGTTGGCGGCGTTGAGCACGGCGGTCGCCCCCGGCGGCGCGGCGAGCGCATCCCACGCCAGCCCGAGTCCCGGGTAGAGGCGCAGGTCGGCGGGCTCGAAGGTGAGCGCCGCGAGCGTGCGCCAGTCGATCGCGTCGGCGCCGGAGGCGATCCGGTCGGGCCACGCCAGGCCGTACGCGATCGGCACCCGCATGTCGGGAGTGCCGAGCTGCGCCAGCACCGACTGGTCGCGGCAGACGACCATCGAGTGGACGATGCTCTGCGGATGGATGACGACCTCGATCTGCGCGGGCGCGAGGTCGAACAGGAAGTGCGCCTCGATCACCTCGAGCGCCTTGTTCATCATCGTCGCCGAGTCGACCGAGATCTTGCGGCCCATCACCCAGTTGGGATGCGCGCACGCCTCGTCGGGTGTGACGCCGGCGAGCGTCGCCGGGTCGCGGCCGCGAAACGGGCCGCCCGACGCGGTGAGGATGATCTTGGCGACGCGCTCGTGCCACGCCGCGCGGTCCTCGGGCAGGCACTGGTAGATCGCCGAGTGCTCGCTGTCGATCGGCAGCAGCGTCGCGCCGCCGCGCGCGACGGCACGCATGAAGAGCGCGCCGCCGACGACGAGCGCTTCCTTGTTGGCGAGCAGCAGCCGCTTGCCGGCGGCAGCCGCCGCGAGGCAAGGCGCGAGTCCGGCGGCGCCGACGATCGCCGCCATCACGGTGTCGACGTCGGGATGCGCGGCGAGCTCGCAGAGCGCCCCGGCGCCGCTCGTCACCGCGGTGTCGACGCCGGCGTCGCGCAGCCGCGCCGCGAGCGCGCGCGCTTCCTCGGCGGTCGCGACCGCAGCGTGGCGCGGCCGGAAGCGAACGCAGAGCGCGAACAGCTCGTCGAGCCTGCGCTTGGCGGTGAGCGCGAAGACTTCGAAGCGATCCGGATGCGCAGCGACGACGTCGAGCGTCGCGACGCCGACCGAGCCCGTCGCGCCGAGCACGCAGACGCGCTGCCGGCGAACGCTCGGATCGCGTGCGGTGCTCACAGCATCACCAGCGCAAGCGCGATCGGGAACACCGGCAGCAGTCCGTCGACCCGGTCGAGGATGCCGCCGTGTCCCGGCAACAAGGCGCTGCTGTCCTTCGCGCCGGCGCTGCGCTTGACGAGCGACTCGCACAGGTCGCCGACGACGCTCATCGCGACGAGGAAGACGACGACGAGGACGACGCCGACGTAGCCGAAGCGGTTGGCGAGGATCGTGTAGAAGCTCTCCTCGCCGAACTTGCCGGCGGCGTCGACCGCGAGCCACGCGGTGGCGACGACGAGCGCGCCGGCCATCCCGCTCCAGACGCCCTCCCAGCTCTTGCCGGGGCTGATCGCCGGCGCCAGCTTGCGCTTGCCGAACGCGCGGCCGCCGAAGTAGGCGAAGACGTCGGCCGCCCAGACGAGGACGAACGCCGAGAGGATGAAGTTGAGCCCGATCGCCTTCGCG
>DASSRF010000193.1:0-2228 GCA_035701945.1 Caldimonas sp.
GAAGGCCGCCGAGCGCTCGGCGGGCGTGTCGCCGACCTGGTCGTTCTTGCGCGTGCAGGCGCCCTGGAAGGTGTGATACAGGCCGAGCCAGTGGCCGATCTCGTGGGTCGCGGTGTCGCCTTCGTCGTACGGTGCGGCGCCGCCGCCGGGGACCGACGTGTTGAGGATGACGACGCCGTCGAGCTTCGGATTGGCGGCGTAGTCCTGCGGGAAGGTCGCCCAGCCGAGCAGGTCCTTCCCCGGACTCGCGAGGTAGAGGTTGAGCGTGCCGGCGCCGCCGACGCGCAGCGCGGTCTTGGCATCGCTCTCGGCCCGCGTGCCCGGCGTCATCGCGTACCAGGCGACGTTCGTCGTCCGGTCGACGCTCGCCAGCGTGAAGAAGAACGGCGAGCCGGTCGCGGCATGGGCCGCATTGAGGACATTGAGCTGCGCGTCGATCTGCGCCTGCGGGACATCGCCGTTCTCGACGCCCGTCCCCTTCCTGATGACGTGCACCGCGATCGGCACGTTGACCGAGCCGACCGGCCGGGCCGCGACGCTGCGACCCATCGCAGCCCGCTCGCTCTTCCAGCTCTCGTGGCTCAGCTCGTTCAGGTACTGCTCGAAATCGGTGACGTGGCGCGTCGAGCAGCGCGCGCCGCTGTCGATGAACTCCTTCTTGTTCGCGAACACCTTGCCGCGCCAATGAAACGCCGGGCCGTGGTCGGGATCGGTCTCGCCGATCTGGGCGCGGACGTCGGCGCGGGCGCGGGCGTCTTCCTCTTCGTCGGCGAACGCGGGAGCTGCGGCGAGCAGGGTGATGCTCGCGCATGCGGCCGCGAGGGCAGCGAACTTGTGCGTCATGGGTCCTCCCTCGAGAACGGCTGCGTCGATGGCGCAGCGCGGTGCGAAGCATGCGATCTTGCCTGCTGCGGCTGAAATCCGGATGAACCCGTCGGCGGCGTGCCCCGGCCGGCGGCGCGGCGCCTCAGGCGCCGCCGGGTCGACGCGCTTCGCCGAGGTTGCGGCGGAACAGGCTGAAGAGCCGCTCCCAGTGCCGCTCCGCCGAGGGCTTGTGATAGATGCCGGCGCGCAGCGGAAAGGCGAAGCCGTGCTCGGCTCCGGGGTACCACTCGAGGCGGTAGTTCGTTCGCGCAGCGTCGAGCGCCGCCTGGACCTGCGCGACCGTCTCGCGCGGCGCCCACTTGTCGGTCTCGGCGCACGCGAAGTACGCCTCGCAGCGGACCTTGTCGAGCATGCGGTGCGCCGAATCGGGTGCGTCGGTGACGAGCCTGGCGCCGTAGATCGACGCGATGCAGCGCAGCCGATCGGGAAACGCCGCGGCCGCCCAGATCACGAACGGGCCGCTCATGCAGTAGCCGACCGCGCCGATGCGCGAGGCGTCGGCGTTCTTGTCGGCGTCGACGAAGGCGAGCATCGCCGCGGTGTCGCGCTCGACGGTGCCGCGGTCGAGCGCGTCCATGTAGGTGAACATCTCGGCGAAGCCGGCGTCGTTGCGCTCGCGCAGGAAGTAGTCGCGGCTCCTGCGGTAGTACAGGTTCGGCAGGACGACGAAGTAGCCGACCGTCGCGATCCGCCGCGCCATGTCGTGCAGCTCCTCGCGCTTGCCCGGAGCGTCCATGTAGAAGAGGACGACGGGAAACGGGCCGCCCTCGTCGGGATGGACGACGAAGGTGTTCATCGCGCCGTCGGCGGTCTTGAGGTCGAGGTCGCGTTCGATCATGCGGTGCTCGCTTTCGATGGTGGGCCCGGCGGCCAGCGGTCGTGCGCGGTCGCCGGCACGCGCTCGCCCCAGACGTCGATCGCAAGCGTACGGCCGGCGAGCGCCGAGGGAGCGACGCCGCGAACGTAGCCGAGCGCGAGACAGCGCCCGCAGGCGTCGCTCCAGCCCGCGGACGAGATCTCGCCGACCGGCTCGCCGTCGACGAGGATCGTCTCGCCGCCCCAGACGTACGCATCCGGGTCGTCGACCGCGAACGTGACGAGCGACTTCTGCGGGGTCTCGGCGGCGAGCCGGCGCAGCGCGTCGCGACCGACGAAGCCGTCGCGCTTGTCGGGCCTGACGGCGAACATGGTTCCGGCCTGAAGCGGCGTCTCGTCGGGGCCGAGCTCGGCGGCAAAGGCGCGCCGCGCGGCCTCGATGCGGAGCCCGTCGAGCGCGTAGTAGCCGGCATCGCGCACGCCCTTGGCAGCGAGGTGGTCGTAGACCGTCGCCGCCATCTCTGACG
>DASSRF010000194.1:0-4007 GCA_035701945.1 Caldimonas sp.
GCCAAGTGCGGGTTCGCATGCCACACGGTCGTGGAGACAAGGGATTACGTGTTTACGGAGTACGGAAAGAGGTAACGGGGCACAGGAATGTGCCTGCTGCCTTCCGCTCCGATGATGCCTCCGCATGGCTGGTTGTGTGAAGGATTTCGAATGCCGGTCCCCATGGTTTCGTGACATTGCGGTGCACGATCTCCGGATAGACGGCCAGGAAGGCTTCGCCGACATCGCGCGTGAAGGTGAAATCGTCGTCGGGATTTCCGGACCAGTGATAATCGTAGAAGATTCCACCGACGCCGCGCGGCTCGTTGCGGTGCTTGAGAAAGAAGTACTCGTCGCACCACGCCTTGAAGCGCGGGTAGGTGTCGGCGCCGAACGGCGCGAGCGCGTCGCGCGCGGTGCGGTGGAAGTGGACCGCGTCTTCCTCGAAGCCGTAGTACGGCGTCAGGTCGAAGCCGCCGCCGAACCAGACGACCGCGTCCTTGCCCGGCGGCAGCGCGGCGAGCATGCGCACGTTCATGTGCGCGGTGGGAACGTAAGGATTCCTCGGATGAAAGACGAGCGAGACGCCGAGCGACTCGAACGGAACGCCGGCGAGGTCGGCGCCGCGGTGCGCGGTCGCCGACGGCGGCAGCGCGGCGCCGCGGACGTGCGAGAAGCCGACGCCGCCGCGCTCGAGCAGCGCGCCGCCCTCGACGAGGCGCGAGACGCCGTCGCCTTCGAGCCTGCCGCCGGGCTCGCGCTGCCAGCGGTCGACGATGAACGCATCGCCGCCTTCGCGCTCGAGCGCCTCGACGATCGTCGCCTGCAGCGCCAGCAGGTGGCTGCGGACTGGCCCGATGTCCATCAGGGCGTCAGGCGCCGCAGCGCCCGCTGGCCGATGTCGGTGCGCCATTGGGCGCCGGCGAACGAGATCTTCTCGACCGCGTGGTACGCGTGCTGCTGAGCCTGCCGCGTCGACTCGCCGAGCGCGGTGACGCACAGCACCCGGCCGCCCGACGTGACCGGCGAGCCGTCGCGCAGCGTCGTGCCGGCGTGGAACACCTTGACCGTCTCGCCGTCGCTCGCATCGGCGATGCCGGAGACGATGTCGCCGGTCTTCGGCGTCGCCGGATAGCCGGCCGCGGCCATGACGACGCCGAGCGCGACGCGGCGGTCCCAGTGCAGGTCGATCGCGTCGAGCGGATGCGCGTCGCTCGGCGCGGTCGCGTGCATGAGGAGGTCGAACAGGTCGGTCCGCAACCGCATCAGGATCACCTGCGTCTCCGGGTCGCCGAGCCGGCAGTTGAACTCGACCGTCTTCGGCGCGCCGTGCTCGTCGATCATCAGGCCGGCGTAGAGGAAGCCGACGAACGGGCGCCCTTCGGCGGCCATCCCGGCGATCGTCGGCAGGACGATCTCGTGCAGCGCGCGCGCGTGCACGTTCGGCGTCACCACCGGCGCCGGCGAGTACGCGCCCATGCCGCCGGTGTTGGCGCCGGTGTCGGCGTCGCCGATCCGCTTGTGGTCCTGGCTGGTCGCGAGCGGCAGCACGCGGCTGCCGTCGCAGACGACGATGAAGCTCGCTTCCTCGCCGTCGAGGAACTCCTCGATGACGACGCGGCTGCCGGCGGGCGCCGCTTCGCCGAGCATCGCCTCGATCGCGGCGTGCGCCTCGCTGCGCGTCGCCGCGACGACGACCCCCTTGCCGGCGGCGAGGCCGTCGGCCTTGACGACGATCGGCGTGCGCGCTTCGTCGACGTGCGCGTGCGCCGCCGCGGCGTCGTCGAAGACCGCGTAAGCCGCGGTCGGGATCGCGTGCCGCTGCATGAACGCCTTGGCGAACGACTTCGAGCTCTCGAGCTCGGCGGCGGCGCGCGTCGGCCCGAAGATGCGAAGGCCGCGCGCGCGGAAGCGGTCGACGGCGCCGTCGGCGAGCGCCGCCTCGGGGCCGACGACCGTGAGGTCGACCTTCTCGTCGACCGCGAATTCGGCGAGCTCGTCGAGGTCGGTGATCGCGACGTTGCGAACGCGCGGCTCGATCGCCGTGCCGGCGTTGCCCGGCGCGACGAAGATCGTCTTCAGGCGCGGGCTCTGCGCGAGCTTCCAGGCGAGCGCGTGCTCGCGGCCGCCGCCGCCGATGACCAATGCTTTCACTCGTCGAGCTCGGCGTTGTGGTAGACCGCCTGGACGTCGTCGAGGTCCTCGATGACGTCGATCAGCTTCTGCATCCGCGCCGCGTCGTCGCCGGTCAGCGTGACGACGTTCTCCGGCCGCATCGTCACCTCGGCGACCTCGGGCACGAGACCGGCCTTCGCGAGCGCGGCCTGCACCGACTCGAAGTCGGCGGGCGACGACAGCACCTCGATCGAGCCGTCGTCGCCGCTGACGACGTCGTCGGCGCCGGCGTCGAGCGCCGCCGCCATCACCGCGTCCTCGTCGGTCCCCGGTGCGAACACGAACTGGCCGCAGTGGCGGAACTGGAACGCGACCGATCCTTCGGAGCCGAGGTTGCCGCCGTGCTTGCTGAACGCGTGGCGCACCTCGGCGACGGTGCGCACGCGGTTGTCGGTCATGCAGTCGATCAGGACGCCCGAGCCGCCGATGCCGTAGCCCTCGTAGCGGACCTCCTCGTAGCTCGTTCCCTCGAGGTTGCCGGTCGCCTTGTCGACGTTCTTCTTGATGGTGTCGGCGGGCATGTTGGCCGCCTTCGCCTTCTCGACGGCGAGCCTCAGGCGCGGATTCATCGACAGGTCGCCGCCGCCGTGGCGAGCGGCGACGACGATCTCGCGGATCAGGCGGGTCCAGATCCGGCCGCGCTTCTCATCCTGGCGGCCCTTGCGGTGCTGGATGTTGGCCCACTTGGAATGACCGGCCATGTGCTGTGCGTCTCGGATGGGCAGGCGCGACGATTCTAGGCGGCGCGCCTACACTGCCTGATCCTCCGCTCGCGCGCGACGACCATGGCCGACCCGATCCTGCTCGCCCGTCACGACGGCACCGAGTGCTTCCTCCTGCCGCAGATGGCGAACCGGCACGGCCTCGTCACCGGCGCGACCGGCACTGGCAAGACGGTGACGCTGCAGACGCTCGCCGAGAGCTTCAGCGCACAGGGCGTGCCCGTCTTCCTCGCCGACGTCAAGGGCGACCTGACCGGCATCTCGCAGCCCGGGACCGTGAGCCCGAAGCTCGCCGCGCTGCTGAAGGAGCGCGGCATCGAGCCGAAGCCGGCGGCGGCGTGCCCGGTGACGCTGTGGGACGTCTTCGCCGACGGCAAGTCCGCCGCGGGGCATCCGGTGCGCGCAACGGTGAGCGACATGGGGCCGCTGCTGCTCGCGCGCATGCTCGACCTCAACGAGACGCAGACCGGCGTGCTGCAGCTCGTCTTCAAGATCGCCGACGACAACGGCCTCCTGCTGCTCGACCTCAAGGACCTGCGCGCGATGCTGCAGCACGTCGGCGACAACGCGGCGCAGTTCCAGACCGGCTACGGCAACATCAGCGCGGCGAGCGTCGGCGCGATCCAGCGCGGCCTGATGCAGATCGAGGCGCAGGGCGGCGACCGCTTCTTCGGCGAGCCGATGCTCGACATCAACGACCTGCTGCAGACGGCGGCCGCGCCGGGCAGCAAGAAGACGCAGGGCGTCGTCAACATCCTCGTCGCCGACCGGCTGCTGACGAGCCCGCGCCTGTACGCGACGTTCCTGCTCTGGATGCTCTCGGAGCTCTACGAGCGGCTGCCCGAGGTCGGCGACCTCGACAAGCCCAAGCTCGTCTTCTTCTTCGACGAGGCGCACCTGCTCTTCGACGAGGCGCCGAAGGTGCTGCTCGAACGGATCGAGCTCGTCGTCCGGCTCGTCCGCAGCAAGGCGGTCGGCGTCTTCTTCGTCACCCAGAATCCGCTCGACGTTCCGGATTCGATCCTCGCCCAGCTCGGCAACCGGGTGCAGCACGCGCTGCGCGCGTTCACGCCGCGCGACCAGAAGGCCGTGAAGGCAGCCGCCGAAACGCTGCGCGCGAATCCGAAGCTC
>DASSRF010000195.1:0-3164 GCA_035701945.1 Caldimonas sp.
GCCGGCCGCGCCGAGCGCAGCGCCCGTCGCGGCGCCGCCGCCCGCGCCGACGCCGGTCGCGAGATGGTGGTGGCCCAGGTGATCGCCTTCCTTCGGGTTGACGACTTCCGCTGCGCCCTTGCCGGCGAGACCGCCCGCGACTGCGCCGACCGCGGCGCCCGCCGCCGTGCCGACCGGACCCGCGACGCTGCCGACCGCAGCGCCGGCGACCGCGCCGCCGGTCGCGCCGACCCCGGTGCCGATCACGTGCTGGCCCGAGTGCGCCGTCCAGCGATCCTCGAAGTAGCGCGCGTCGTCGTCGCTGCGCGGCGAGACGCCCATGACGATGCCGCCGTCCTTGATGCCTTCCTCGTAGTGCTTGACGCGTTCTTCCGGAATGCCGGCGCCGATCAGCGCGCCGACGAGGCCGCCGGCGATGCCGCCGGCGCCCGCACCGGCGAGCCCCGCGGCGAGCGGGCCGGCGACGACGAGGCCGAGGCCGGGCAGGACGAGCGACGTGCCGACCGCGGCGATCGCGGCGAGCGTCGCGCCGATCGCGCCGCCGACGCCGGCGCCGACGCCGAGGCCCTTCGCCGCCTTGTTGCCGAGCTCGGTCGTCGTCGCGCCGTCGTCCGCGAAGTAGCGGCGCCGCGTCTCGTCGCTCATGACGAGGTTGACGTCGTCGCTTCCGTAGCCGCGCGCGGCGACTTCGTTGTAGGCGCGCTCGGCGCTGTCGCGATCGCGGAACAGGCCCGTGACCATCGGGCGGCGGGTGGTCGTGGTGTCGAGTGCCATGGCGGCTCCTTGTGGAAGTGGTTCCAGGCTTCGGCGGCGCGGGTTCGTCCGCGGGCGCGTTCTGCGTGCTCGTGCTCGTGCCTTGCGGCCGGCGAAGTCTGGCCACGGCGACGGCGCGCGCTTGCCATCCGCATGCGTGCCTGCGTGTAGGCCGACGTCGCTTCGACGCTCGGCGGTTCAGGACGGCAGCCCGGTGCTGCCGCAGCGCGAGCGCGTGCCGCGCTACCGGCGCGACTCGGCGCGCTGGCGTTCCTCGAGCGTGCGGATCACCTGGTCGCCGAGGAACTTCAGCTTCTCGAGGGCGCCGCGCGGCACGCGGCGCGGCGCGTCGCCCATCACGCACAGCGCGCCGATCGCCTCGCCCGATGAAAGCGTCAGCGGAACGGCTGCGTAGAAGCGGATGCTGGCGAGCCCCGCTTCGGAGAGCGCCTTCTGCATCTCCGGGTCCTTGGCGGCGTCCTCGACGACCAGGCTCTCGTTCGGTCGCGACAGCGCCCACGTCGCGAACGCATCCGAAGAGCGCTTGCCTCCCGCGATGCCGATCGCCGCCTTGAAGTGGCCGCCGCTGCGCGTCAGCACCGAGATCGCCGCCATCGGCGTGCCGAGGAGATCCGCCGCGACGCGGGTGAGATCCTCGAAGGCAGTGGCAGCGAACGGGTCGGGGCCGAAGGCGTCGAGCGCTGCACGGCGCCGCTCGGCATCGCGAGGGTCGGTGTCCACGCACCATGATCGCACGGCGTGCAGCCTTCGTCAGCGACTTCCGACTCGAACTGGCAGCGTTGTCGGACACGGCCCGGACCGTGCCGAACGTACCTTGTCCTCAACACAAGAAGGAAGCTCCCGGCGAGCGTGAGACCGTGCTTCGCATCCTGCTGGTCGAAGACCACGCCCAGCTCGCCGAAGAGCTGAGCGGCACGCTCGAGGAGCTCGCGCACGCCGAGGTGGTCGGCACCGCGCACTCGGAGGACGAGGCTTGCCGCTGGATGGACGAGCGCACGCAGGCGTGCGACGTCGCGGTGATCGACGTCTTTCTCCAGCGCGGCACCGGCCTCGGCGTGCTCGAGCACATCGCCAAGTACGAGCAGCCGCCGCGGCGCGTGATCCTCACCAACTACGCGACGCCCGACATGCACCACCGCTGCCGCGAGCTGGGCGCGGATGCGGTGTTCGACAAGTCGACCGAGATCGACCAGCTCATCGACTGGCTGGCGGCGGCGCGCGTGCGCCACTAGCCTCGGGGATCCGGAAGGCTCAGGGCTTCTGCTGCTGCGTCGACCCGTGGTGCCACGCCAGCATCCGCGCCTCGATCGCGAGGAAGAGCCGGTTCATGCCGTAGCCGATCGCCGCCAGGGTGATGATGCCGGCGTACATCTCGCGGACCTTGAAGCCGCGCTGCGCCGCGAGGATGAAGTAGCCGATGCCGCTCGAGGCGGCGACCATCTCGCTGATCACCATGACGATGAGCGCCACCGCGAGGCTGATCCGCATCCCGGTCAGGATGTACGGCGCCGCCGAGGGCAGCACGATCTGCCAGAGCAGCCGCACGCCGCGCGCGCCGAACGTGCTCGCGGTGCCGAGCTGCACCGGGTCGACGCTGCGCACGCCGCTGTAGGTGTTGAGCAGCACCGGGAAGAACGACGCGAAGCCGATCATGAAGATCTTCATCTCGTCGTCGATGCCGAGAAAGAGGATCGCGAGCGGCACGTACGCCGGGCTCGGGATCGGGCGCAGGATCTCGGTGATCGGCTCGAGCAGGTAGTAGGCGGCGCGAAACGACCCCATCAGCGTGCCGACCGCGATGCCGAGGACGACGCCGATCGCGTAGCCGGCGAACATCCGCCACAGGCTCGAGCCGACCTGCAGCGGCAGCTCGCCTGACTTCAGCAGATCCCAGAAGGTCGCGGCGACGGCGCTGAGGCGCGGCACCGTGAACGGGTCGACCCACTTGCGGATGCCCGCGACCTCCCAGAGCACCAGCAGCAACGCGATCAGCGCAAAGCCGAGCCAGCGGCCTGAGAGCGTCGCGCGGGTGGGGCGCTTCACGCGGCGGCGCGCGCAGCGGCGGATTGCAGGCCTTCGTCTGCGAACAGCTGCGCGAGGATGCGGTGGCGGTAGTCGAGGTAGGCCGGGAGCTCGCGGGTCGTGATCTGGTGGCGCGGAACGGGCAGGTCGATGCGCAGGTCCATCGCCACCGTCGCCGGCGGCCGGCTCAGCGCGATCACCCGCGTCGAGAGGTAGATCGCCTCGTCGGTGTCGTGGGTGACGAAGACGACGGTGAAGCCGAGCTCCTTCCAGAGGCCGAGCAGCAGCTCCTGCAGGCCGACGCGCGTGAGCGAGTCGACCGAGCTGAACGGCTCGTCCATCAGCAGCACGTCGGGGCCGCAGGCGAG
>DASSRF010000196.1:0-12686 GCA_035701945.1 Caldimonas sp.
CGCTCCGCTCGCGGCGCCGAGCGACGGCGAGAACGCGAGCTGCACGCGCGCTGCGTCGGCGGCGAAGCGCGCCTCGAGCCAGCCGGGCGCCGGGGCGAGCGCGCCCGGTGCGACGGTGCGCCGGATCGCGCGCCCGACGACGGCTTCGACGCCGGGGATCGCGCGTGCAGCGACAAACGCGAGCAGCGCGTCGACGTCGAGCGGCGCACGGTACGCGAGCTGCACGGTGATCGCTTCGCCGGTCGCGAGCTTCGCTGCGCGGTGCCTGCGCGGAGCCGCCGCCGCTTCGCCTGCGGCGCGCGGCGCGGTCCTGCGCAAGCGGGTCGGATTCATCCGGTAGCCGCCGAGGAACGCGGCGTTGAACCGGCGCAGGCTGCGAAACCCGCTCGTCAGCGCGATCTCCGAGATCGGCAGCTGCGTGTCGGTGAGGAGCTGCTTGGCGAGCAGCAGGCGGCGCGTCTGCAGGTACTGCAGCGGCGTCACGCCGTGCTCGGCGAAGAAGATGCGGCGCAGGTGGCGGTCGCTGACGCCGAGCCGCGCCGCGACGGCGGCGACGCTCGGGGCGTCGCCGCGCGCGGCGAAGTCGTCGAGCGCGCTCGCCGCCTGCAGCGCGAGCGTCCGCGACGCGTCCATCACCGTCCACGGCAGCCCGGGTCCCGGCGCGATCTCGGGACGGCACTTGAGGCACGGCCGGAACGACGCCGCTTCGGCCTGCGCCGGCGACGCGAAGAAGCGGCAGTTGCGACGCGACGGCATGCGGACGCGGCAGATCGGCCGGCAGTACACGCCCGTCGACGTCACGCCGACGAACAGGCGTCCGTCGAAGCGCGCGTCGTGCGCGAGGAGCACCTGGTAGGCCGCGTCGCCGTCGATCGTCATGCCGCGATTATGGGTGTGCGACCGCCTGTGACTGGCCGTTTCCGGACACGTCGCAACGACGCCGCTTCGTCCTCACGAGGGATGAACTTCGCGGGCGAGAGAGTCGAACGGAAGAGGGTCGCACGCTAGACTCGGCACATGTCCAAGCTTTGCCGCCGGCGGCCGACCTGACCGCAAGATGACTGCCGTCAAGGCCTTGCTGCTGACCGACGTCGTCGACAGCACGCAACTCGCCGAGCAGCTCGGCGACAGCGCGATGGCCGAGGTCTGGGCGACGCACGACCGCGTGTCGCGGGCCTTGCTCGGGCCGTGGCGCGGGCGCGAGATCGACAAGACCGACGGCATGCTGCTGCTGTTCGACAGCTGCGCCGATGCCGTCGGCTACGCGATCGACTACCACCGCGCGCTCGAGTCTCTGCCGACGCCGCTCCGCGCGCGCGTCGGCGTCCACGTCGGGCCGGTGATCCTGCGCGAGAACGCGGCCGACGACGTCGCCCGCGGCGCGAAGCCGCTCGAGGTCGAAGGCCTCGCCAAGCCGATCGCCGCGCGCGTGATGTCGCTCGCGCGCGGCGGACAGACGCTGCTCTCCGCCGCTGCGCGCGAAGCGCTCGGCGCGTGCGCGCACAAGCTCGTCGCGCACGGGCACTGGCGGATCAAGGGCGTCTCGGAGCCGATCGAGCTGTTCGAGATCGGCGCGGCCGACGCCGAGTTCGCGCCGCCCGCCGACGGCGAGAAGGCGCACCGGGTCGTCTGGATGGGCGACTGGTGGCTGCCCGTCAACGAGATCCCGAACAACCTGCCGCACCAGGCGACGTCGTTCATCGGCCGCGAGCGCGAGCTGGCCGACGTCAAGACCATGCTCGCCGCGTCGCGGCTGCTCACGCTCGTCGGCATGGGCGGCCTCGGCAAGACGCGGCTGTCGCTCCAGGTCGCCGCCGAGCAGATCCACGACTTTCCCGACGGCGTCTGGTTCCTCGACCTCGCGCCGATCGCCGATCCCGCGCTCGTCGTCAGCGAGGCCGCGCAGGCGCTCGGCGTGCGCGAAGAGCCCGACCGCCCGCTCCTGCAGACGGTGTGCGCGCAGCTCAGGAACCGGCGCGCGTTGCTCATCTTCGACAACTGCGAGCACGTCATCGACGCGTCGGCGCAGATGGCGAGCGCGATCCTGAAGGCGGCGCCGCAGGTCCGCATCCTGGCGTCGAGCCGCGAAGCGCTGCGTGCACCGGGCGAGCAGTGCTATCCGGTGCTGCCGCTGCCGGTGCCGCGCCGCGACGACGGCCTGGAGGCGCTGGCGCGATCGACCGCGGTGCGGTTGTTCGTCGCGCGCGCGCAGCAGCACAAGCCTGCGTTCGCGCTGACCGAGCGCGAGGCGCCGGCGGTCGCCGAGCTGGTGGCGCGGCTCGAGGGCATCCCGCTCGCCCTCGAGCTCGCGGCGGCGCGGGTGCGGGCGCTCTCGATCGCGGACATCAACGCCCGCCTGCACGACCGCTACAAGTTGCTGACCGGCGGCTCGCGCGTGCTCCAGCAGCGCCAGCAGACGCTGCGCGCGCTCGTCGACTGGTCGTACGAGCTGCTCGCGCCGGAGGAGCAGACCGTCCTCGACCGGCTCGCGGTGTTCGCCGGCGGCTTCGACCTCGCGGCGGCGGAAGCGGTCTGCGGGCTCGCGCCGCTGACTTGCGAGGAGGTGCTCGATCGGCTGCAGTCGCTGATCGAGAAATCGCTCGTCATGGTCGAGGAGCGCGACGACGGCGCGCGCTACATGATGCTCGACACGATCCGCGAGTACGCGCGCGAGAAGCTCGCGCAGCGCGACGACGCCGCCGCGGTCGCGGGGCGCCACTGCGACCACTACTTCGCGCTCGCCAAGGCCGCGAGCAAGGGGCTGCGCGGTCCCGAGCAGGCCGACTGGCTGTGGCGGCTCGAGGTCGAGCTCGACAACATCCGCAGCGCGATCGCGCTCTCGCTCGCCGGCGGCGTCGAGCAGATCATCGCCGTCAAGTTCGCCGTCGCGATCCAGGGCTTCTGGATCCTGCGCGGCTACTCGGGCGAGGGCCGCAAGCTCGTCCATGCGGCGCTCGCGCTGCCGGCGATCCAGGCGTCGCCGGTCGCGCAGGCGTTCGCCCTCTACGTCGGCGCCGCGCTGGCCGAAGCGCAGAGCGACCACGCCGAGGCGCGCCGGATGCTCGAGACCTGCCTGACGCTGCGGCGCGGGCTCGACAACGAGGTCGACATCGCCGCGACGCTGTCGACGTTGTCGGTCGCGCGGCTGCAAGGCGGCGACGCGATCGGTGCGGCGGCGAGCGAGAGCGAAGCGCTCGACATCTTCCGCCGCCTCGGCGATCGCATCGGCGAGGCGATCGGGCTGCTCCACCTCGGCCAGATCGCGCTCTACCGCGGCGACGACGCGGGTGCGCGTTCGCACCTCGAGCAGTGCCTCGCCGTCGCGCGCGACATCCGCCACCAGGAGGTCGAGGGCGAATGCGAGCTCGCGCTCGGCGAGGTCGCGCTCGAGACGGGCGACCGCGAGCAGGCGTGCCATCGGTTCAAGCGCTCGTTGACGGTGTGTCGCGATGCCGGCGACAAGCGCGGCGAGGCGAACGCGCTGCGCTGGCTCGGCCGCGTCGACCTCGAGCTCGGCGACCGTGCGGCGGCGCGCACGCGCCTTGCGGACGCGCTGCGCGCGTTCCACGGCTTCGACATGCGCGAGGAGCTGCTCGGCTGCATCGAGGACCACGCCGAGCTCGCCGAGGCCGAGGGCAAGCTCGAGGTCGCTGCGTCGCTGACGGCCGTTGCAGCGCAGTCGCGCGAACGGCTCGGCCTGCGCCGCGCGCCGCGCGCCGAGCGGCGCGCGCAGGCGTTCGTCGATCGGCTCCGCCGGCGGCTGACCGACGCACCGTTCGAAGCCGCGTGGGACGACGGCCGGCGCTGGCAGATCGACGACGCGATCGAGCAGGCGCTTTCGCCGCACGAGCGCGCGACCGCGTAGCGCGCCACGCCTGGCGCGCCGCGCGATCGGCAGCGCGGCACGCCAGGCGGCGGGATCGTCGCTAGCGGCGCCGCCTGCGCGCGACGGCGCCGAGCGCGCCGAGGCCGGCGAGCATCAGCGCGAGCGTCTCGGGCTCGGGAACCGGTGCGAACACGCCGTTCGCCGCGTTGGCCGAGATGCCGCACGAGGCGCCCTGCACGGGAAGGAACGCGCAGCCCGGCGACGTCTCCGGCGGCAAGGCGTAGATGAGCTGCGCCTGGGTGCCGCCCAAGAGGAGCAGGCTGAACGAATACGCCCCGCCGCCGGCGATCGGCAGGTCGGAGACGAAGAAGTGGAAGAAGCCGGTGTCGACGCCGGCGAGCTGGCCGCCTGCGATGTCGATGCCGGTGACGATGACGTTCGGATCGAGCGCGTACGACTGCAGCGTCGTCGACGGGTCGGCGACGTCGTAGAAGCTGACCTGCGCGCTCAGGACGTCGAAGCCCGAGCACGCGCCCGTGACCGGGACGTTCGTGGCGTCGCCCATCGCGAGACACGCGTCGGGGACGTCGAACAGCGCCGAAGCGCTCCAGCCGAGGTCGGGAAAGATCCCGCCGTACGCCGGATCCCAGGTGCCGGTGTAGACGGCAGCCTGCGCCGGCCCGGCGCTGGCGAGCGCCAGCGCCGACGTCAACACGATGCTCGAAAGAGCCGACCTCGCGCGGGTCATCGACATGATTTGTCCCCTCGTGTGGATCGCCGGTCGCCTCTGAGCGGCGGCATCACGCCGGATCGAAGCGACTGCACGATCGGCGAAGCGATTCTAGGAGGCGAGGGGCGGCGCCCGTGACCCCCGCGACCCGGGGAAGGGTTTTCGCGACGTCAGCCGCCGTGGCGACCTTCGCCGCCGACGAAGCGCAGCGCGCCGCCTTCGGCCTCGCCCGACGCGAGCGTCGCGCGGCCGAGCGCGAACTCCTGCGCGAGCGCGTCGCGCGTCGCGAGTCCGTGCTGACGGCGAACGCTCAGCCGGTCGTTGCGCATGCACGCTTGCGGAAACGCCGCGATCGCACGCGCCATCGCCTGTGCCGCGGCGAGCGCCTGGCCCTGCGCGACGACGCGGCAGACGAGGCCGATCGCGAGCGCCTCCTCGGCGCCGACGGCGCGGCCGGTGAGGATCAGCTCCATCGCCCGGCTCTCGCCGATGAGGCGCGGCAGCCGTACCGTGCCGCCGTCGACGAGCGGGACGCCGAAGCGGCGGCAGAAGACGCCGAACGTCGCCGTCGCGGCGGCGACGCGCGCATCGCACCAGAGCGCGAGCTCGAGGCCGCCGGCGACCGCGAATCCTTCGACGGCGGCGATCACCGGCTTGGCGAGCTCGAGCCGCGTCGGCCCCATCGGGCCGTCGTGCGCGATGTCGTCGTCGAGCGCGAGCGCGTTCGCGCCGACGCTGCCGCCGGCCACCGCGCGCAGGTCGGCGCCGGCGCAGAACTGGCCTCCCGCGCCCGTGAGCACGGCGACGCGAGCGCCGGCGTCGGCGTCGAACGCCCGAAACGCGTCGGCGAGCGCGCGCGCCGTGGGGCCGTCGACGGCGTTGCGCACCTCGGGGCGTTCGATCGTCACCGTCCACACGTGATGGTCGCGGTCGATGCGGACGGTCGTCATCGCGGTGCCTCGCGCAGGAAGAGGGCGCACGTCTCGGCGGCGAGCGTGTCGAGGTCGACGCCGCGTCGGCCGCGCGGCCGCGACCGATACCACATCGCCGAATAGTTGATCGCGCCGAGGATCATCAGCCGCGCGATGCGCGCGTCGCCGGCGAGCCTGCCTTCGGCGTGGAGCGCGTCGATCGTGTCCTGCCAGATCGCGTCGTAGCGGTCCTTCAGCTCGACGATGCGGCGGCGATGCTGCGGCGGCAGCGATCGCCAGTCGTAGAGCATCACGGGAATGAAGTCGCTGCCCGTCTCGTGGAGGATGCCGAAGTGCGCGCGGACGAGACGGCGAAAGCGCTCGACGGCGTCGATCCGGGGCTCGTCGACGACCGAGCGCGTGCGCTCGAGGCCGAGCCTCAGGCCTTCTTCCATCACCGCGAGGAGCAATTCGTGCTTGCTCGCGAAGTGATAGAACGGGCTTCCCGAGCGCATGCCGACGGCGCCGGCGATGTCGCGGATCGTCGTGCCGTCGAAGCCCTTCTGGCGAAACAGCTGCGCCGCGGCGCGAACGAGGTCGCCGCGTCGGTTCTCGTTGCCGTTCTTCGGGTTCGCGCGCACGCCGGATCGCCGCCTCTACAAAGCAACTGCTTGCTTGGCGGGGGAGAATAGCAACTCGCGAAGCCGTCCGCCAGCGCGCCGCGCCCGCTGCTAGGCTCTCGCGCGCAAAGACGGTGCAACACCCCGGCTCTTCTTCATCGTGGCGCGACCGTGCGCGCCGCCCGCGGTCGCCGCGCGCGGTCGCGCTCGCGCTCGCGCTCTGGCTGGCGGTCGTCGGCAACCTCGCGCTCTGGCGCGAGCTCGTGCGGATCGGCGGCGCGACCGCTGCCACCGCGGTCGACGCGGCGGGCACGTTCGTCCTCGTCGTCGCCGCGCTGACGGCGCTGCTGGTGCTCGTCGCGTGGGGCCGCTTCGCCAAGCCGCTCTGGATCCTGGTCCTCGTCGCCGCCGGCGTCGCGCAGCACTTCATGCTGACGTACGGCGTCGTCATGGACACGGCGATGCTCGCCAACACGATGCAGACCGACGCGCGCGAGGTCCGGGACCTCGTCGGCGCGGCGTTCTTCGCCAACGTGCTGCTCGTCGCCGCGCTGCCGACGCTCGTGCTCGTCGGCGTTTCGCTGCGCAGGGAACGATGGTGGCGCGCGCTCGCGCGCAACGCCGTCGTCTTCGCGGCGGCGGTCGCGGTCGCGCTCGCAGCGAGCTTCGCGATGTTCAGCCGGCTCGCGCCGCTGGTGCGCAACCACATGCACCTGCGCTACATCGTCAATCCGATCGCCGGCATCACGTCGGCGGCTTCGGTCGCGCTCAGGCCGCTCTTCAAGAAGAGCACGGCGCTCGTTCCGATCACCGCAGGCGCCGCGCTCGGGCCGAGCTACGCGCGCAACGACAAGCCGCCGCTCGTCGTCGTCGTCGTCGGCGAGACGGCGCGCGCCGACCACTTCTCGCTCAACGGCTACGCGCGCGACACCAATCCCGAGCTCGCGCGCGCCGGCGTGCTCAGCTTTCGCAACGTCCGCTCGTGCGGAACCGACACCCGCGACTCGGTGCCGTGCATGCTCTCGCCGCTCGACAAGAGCGCATTCGAGCGGCGCGGCGGCGAGCGCGAGAACCTGCTCGACCTGCTGCAGTCGGTCGGCCTCGCCGTCCTCTGGCTCGACAACCAGTCGGGCTGCAAGGACGTCTGCGCGCGCGTGCCGACGCAGACGGCCGCCGACCTGCCCGCCGCCGACGCTGCGCGCCTGTGTCGCGACGGCGAGTGCTTCGACGACGCGCTCCTCGTCGGCATCGACGAGCGGATCGCGAAGCTCCCGGCCGACCGCCGGCAGAAGGGGACCGTCGTCTTCTTCCACCAGATGGGCAGCCACGGACCGGCGTACTTCAGGCGCTCGCCGCCCGAGCGCAAGCGCTTCCTGCCCGAGTGCACGAACACGAGCCTCGGCCAGTGCGACCATGACCAGCTCGTCAACGCCTACGACAACACGATCGTCGAGACCGACCACGTCCTCGCGGCGACGATCGAGTGGCTGAAGCGGCGCTCGGCCGACCACGCGACCGCGCTCGTCTACATGAGCGACCACGGCGAGTCGCTCGGCGAGCTCGGCATCTTCCTGCACGGCCTGCCGTACCGCTTCGCCCCCGAAGCGCAGACACGCGTCCCGTTCGTCGCCTGGCTCGGCGAAGGCCTCGCGGCGCGGCGCGGCATCGACGTCGGGTGCATGCGCGGACGCCTCGACGTCGCGTACAGCCACGACAACCTCTATCACACCGTCGTCGGCCTCGTCGACGTCACGACGCCGACCTACAGCGCCGCGCTCGACGTCTTCGCGCCGTGCCGGAAGGCCGGCTCGTGAGCCGCCGCGCTCAGGAGACGATGTAGGCGGCGCTGCCGCTCGAGAGCAGCTTCCCTTCGCCGTCGCTGAATTCCATCCGCGTCGTCGCGACCCGCGAGCCGAGCCTGAGCACCTCGGCGCGCAGCAGGAAGCGCGCCCCGATCGCCGGCCGCAGGTAGTCGATGCGCAGGTCGATCGTGCCGAGCTTGCCGAAGCGGCGCAGTCGCTCCATGGGTGCTTCGTCGAGGTGGCGCGCGCCGATCGCCGCCATCACCGCGAGCCCGGCCATCGCGTCGAGCGTCGCGCTGATGACGCCGCCGTGCAGCCGCTGGTGCGCGTAGTGGCCGATGAGGTCGGGACGCATCGTCAGGTGGCCGGTGACGCCTTCGCCGGCCAGCGAGTCGATGCGCAGGCCGAGGACCGCGTTGAACGGGATCCGCTCCTCGAACAGCTGCGTCAGCGCGGCGACGAACTCGGGCTCGAACGTCGCCGCCGCCTTGCGATGAACGCTCACAGGCCCAGCTGGCGTGCCGCCAGCTCCTTCATGATCTCCTCGCTGCCGCCGCCGATCATCATCACCTTGACCTCGCGGTAGATGCGCTCGCTCTTCGTGCCGCGCACGTAGCCGGTGCCGCCGAGGATCTGCACCGCCTGGTCGGCGCAGAACTGCATCGCCTGCGTCGCGTGGTTCTTGAGCAGGCAGAGGTCGGCGACGGCTTCGGCGTCGAGCGGGCCGGCGTCGAAGCGGTCGACGAGCGCGTCGAGCCACGCGCGCGCGGCGCGAACGCGCATGCGCATGTCGACGAGCTTGTGGCGGACGACCTGGTGCTCGACCAGCCGCTGCCCGAACGTCGTGCGCTCGCGCGCCCACTCGGTCGCCTCGTCGAGGCAGACCGCGGCGAACGCGCACGCGGACGCCGCCATCAGCAGCCGCTCGGCGTTGAAGTTGGCCATGATCGCGCGAAAGCCCGCGTTCTCTTCGCCGATCAGGTGGTCGGCGGGGACGCGGCAGGCCGAGAACGAGAGCCGTGCGGTGTCGCTGCACCACCAGCCCATCTTGGCGAGCGGCGTGCGCTCGAGCCCGGGTGCGTCGCCGGGAACGGCGACGAGCGAGATGCCGCCCGCGCCGGCGCCGCCGGTGCGCACCGCGACGGTCAGCCAGTCGGCGCGGACTCCCGACGTGATGAACGTCTTCTCGCCGTCGATGACCCAGGCGTCGCCGTCGCGGCGCGCGCGGCACGCGATGCGCGCGACGTCCGACCCGGCGCCGGGCTCGGTGATCGCGAGCGCGGCGATCTTGCGGCCGGCGAGGACGTCGGGGACGATCCTCTGCTGCAGCGCGGCGCTGCCGGCGGCGACGATCGGCGGCAATCCGATCGAATGCGAGAACAGGCTCGCGAGAACGCCGCCGCTGCCTGCGCGCGCGACCTCGTCGCTGACGACGAGGCGCCACGCCATCGACGCCGGCGTGCCGCCGAGGTGCTCGGGGTAGCCGAGCGAAAGCAGGCCGGCGTTGGCGGCCTTCGCGTAGAGCTCGCGCGGGAACGTCCCCGCTTCGTCCCACGCCGCGGCGTGCGGCGCGATCTCGCGCTCGACGAAGCGACGCACGCTGGCGCGAAACGCGTCGCGCGCTGCGCGCTCGTCGCCGTCGGCGATCGCGCTCACGCCGCGACCTCGACCAGCGGCTGGCGCGCCGCGACCTGGTCGCCGGCGCGCACGTGCAGCGACGCGACGCGGCCGGCGTGCGGCGCGCGGATCTGGTGCTCCATCTTCATCGCCTCGATGACGACGAGCAGCGCGCCGGCGACGACCTCGCTGCCCTCGGCGACGCAGGCCTGCGTGACGCGGCCGTGCATCGGCGCGACGAGGACGCCGGACGCCTCAGGGCGTTCGCGCGCCGCGCCGCGCAGGCGCAGGTCGCTCGCGGCGAGCTCGGCGCCTTCGCATTGCCAGTGGCCGTGTCCGGCGTCGTCGATCACGCAGTCGACGCGGCGCTGGCGGCCGTCGACGACGACGTCGACCGCGCTGCCGTCCCACGCGAGCCGCTCGAGCCGGTGCGCTGCGTGCGCCGAGCGCGCGTCGAACGCGGCGCGCGTGCCGGCGAGGAGCCAGCGCGAGCTCCTGCCGTCGTCGAGCTCGATCGTCGCCGTGGTCTCGACGGCGGGCGACGAGGACCAGCCGCTCCAGAGCGGCGGCAGCGGCGTGCGCGGCAGCAGCGCGAGCGACGCCGCAGCGATGGCTTCGAGCCACGACGGCGCTGGCGTCGCGCGCGCCGCGTCGTCGCTCCAGCGGCGCTCGAGAAACGTCGTGTCGACGTCGCCGGCGACGACGTCGTCGTCGCGCAGCACGCGGGCGAGGAACGCGCGATTCGTCGGCAGTCCCCAGCACGCGGTGCGGTCGAGCGCCGCGGCGAGGCTCGCGAGCGCCGCGGCGCGCGTCGGCGCGCGGGCGACGAGCTTGGCGAGCATCGAGTCGTAGTGAGGCGGCACGGCGCAGCCGTTGGCGAGTGCGTGCTCGACGCGGACGCCCGACGGCCGCCGCCAGCGCACGATCCGTCCGGACTGCGGAACGAACCCGCGCCCCGGATCCTCGGCGCACAGACGCGCCTCGACTGCATGGCCACCGGCCTCGAAGCGCGCGAGCAGCTCGCCTTGCGCAAGCGGCAGCCGCTCGCCGGCGGCGACGCGCAGCTGCCACTCGACGAGGTCGACGCCGACGAGCTCCTCGGTCACCGCGTGCTCGACCTGCAGCCGCGTGTTCATCTCGATGAACCAGAAGGCTCCGCCGGGCTCGAGGAGGAACTCGACCGTGCCGGCACCGCGATAGTCGACGGCGCGCGCGACCGCGACGGCGACGTCGCCCATCGTTCGCCTGAGCTCGGGCGACACCGCCGGCGAGGGCGCTTCCTCGACGAGCTTCTGGTGGCGCCGCTGCAGCGAGCAGTCGCGCTCGCCGAGGTGGACGACGTTGCCGTGCGCGTCGGCGAAGACCTGCAGCTCGACGTGGCGCGCGCCGACGGCTTCGCGCTCGAGGAGCAGCCGCGCGTCGCCGAACGCGGCGAGCGCTTCGGCGGCGGCCGAAGCGAGCGCGGCGTCGAGCTCGCTCGCCTCGGCGACGCGTCGCATGCCGCGCCCGCCGCCGCCGGCAGCGGCCTTGACCATCAGCGGGTAGCCGATGCGGTCGGCGTGCGCAGCGAACGTCGCGGGCGACTGGTCCGCGCCGTCGTAGCCGGGCAGCACTGGAACTCCGGCGGCGGCGAGGCGCACGCGCGCCTCGGCCTTGTCCGCCATCGCGCGCATCGACGACGGCGACGGTCCGACCCAGACGAGCCCTGCCGTCTCGACCGCTTCGGCGAGCTCGGCGCTCTCGCTCAGGAATCCGTAGCCGGGATGGACCGCGCGCGCGCCGCTCGTCTGCGCCGCGGCGACGATCTTGTCGATGCGCAGGTACGAGTCGGCGGCGTGCGCTCCGCCGATGGCGACGACGCGGTCGCAGCTCGCGGTGAATGGAGCGTCGCGGTCGGCATCGGATGCGATCGCGACGGTCGCGATGCCGAGCCGGCGCGCGGTCTTCGCGATGCGCGCGGCGATCTCGCCGCGGTTGGCGATGAGGAGCGTGCCGAGCATCGCGCGGTCAGCGCCGCCCCGGCAGCGTGTGCATGTACTTGGCGATGATGCCGAGCATGACCTCGTCGGCGCCGCCGGCGATCGAGCCGAGGCGGCCGTCGCGGAAGTGCCGCGAGACCGGGTTGTCCCACGTGTAGCCCATGCCGCCCCAGTACTGCATGCAGGCGTCGGGGACGAGGCGGCCGAGCCGGCACGCCTTCAGCTTGGCCATCGACGCCCACTCGGTGACGTCCTCGCCGGCGACGTACTTCTCGGTCGCCATGTAGACGAGGCCGCGCAGCGACTCGACCTCGGTCTTCAGCTCGGCGAGCTTGTAGTGGCAGACCTGGTGGTCGAGGACGCTCTTGCCGAAGATCTGCCGCTCGCGCGCGTAGTCGGCGGTCTGCTGGATCGTGTTGAGGAGCGCCTGGATCGCGTGCGCCGCCGCCCAGAGGCGCTCCTCCTGGAACTGCATCATCTGGTAGGTGAAGCCCATCCCTTCTTCGCCGATCCGGTTCGTCTGCGGGACGCGGACGTCGTCGAAGTGGATGAGGCCGGTGTCGCTCGACATCATCCCGATCTTCCTGATCTTCTTCGCCTTGACGACGCCGGGCGTCGTCATCGGCACCATGATCAGGCTCTTGTTCTTGTGCGCGGCGCCGTCGGACGTGTTCGCGAGCAGGCACATCCAGTCGGCCTGCAGGCTGTTGGTGATCCACATCTTGGCGCCGTTGATGACGTAGTCGCCGCCGTCCTTCCGCGCCGTCGTCCTGATGCTCGCGACGTCGGAGCCTGCGCCCGGCTCGGAGACGCCGATGCAGCCGACGGCGTCGCCGGCGATCGCGGGAACGAGGAACTCGCGGCAGAGCGATTCGCTGCCGAAGCGCGCGAGCGCGGGCGTGCACATGTCGGTCTGCACGCCGATCGCCATCGGCACGCCGCCGCAGTGGATGTGGCCGAGCGTCTCGGCCATCGCGACCGAGAACGAGTAGTCGAGGTTCATGCCGCCGTACTTCTCGGGCTTGGTGAGGCCGAGCAGCCCGAGCTCGCCGAGGCGCTTGAAGACCTGGTGCGCCGGAAACTCCTCGGCCGCCTCCCACGCGTCGACGTGCGGGTTGACCTCGTCGTCGATGAAGCGCTTCAGCGTGCGCTGGATCTCGTGGTGCTCGTGGGTCATCAGCATGTCGTCTCTCCGGTGTCT
>DASSRF010000197.1:0-4924 GCA_035701945.1 Caldimonas sp.
AGCTGCAACCGCGCAGCAGCGCGGCCCAGCGCCCGCTCGCGAGCTAGCCGATCAGGTTGGCGAGCGAGAGCAGCGCGAGCAGCAGCATCCAGAGCACGACCGACCGCCAGACGAGCGCGACGATCGAGCGCAGATGGGCGAGCTGCGGAGGTTCGCCCGGAGTCGACCCTTCGGCCGCAGCCGAGCCCGGCAGCGAACCGGCTTCGAACGTCTTCGCGCGGTCGGGAGTGAGCCCCGGAGCCGAGCCGCCGCCGAGGCGAATGCCGACTGCACCGGCCGCGGCGGCGAGGATCACGCCCTCGTTGTCGTAGCGCCAGAGGCCGGCGTCGCGCCGCCAGCAGTTGACCGCTTCCTCGAAGTTGCCGACGACGGCGAACCCCGACGCCGTCAGCCGCGCGGGCACGTGGTCGAGCACCTGGAAGATGCGCAGCGCGAGCTCGCCGAGGCGCTCGTTGACGGTGACGCCGGCGCTGCCGCTGCGGTACGACCAGTAGCGGCTGACGAACTCGGCGAGCCGGTACAGCACCGCGCCGGCCGGCCCGAGGCCGAGCGTCGACAGCAGCACGAACCAGAAGAAGACGCCGAAGACATGGCGATGCGCGGCGAGCAGCGAGTGCTCGATCAGGTGGCGCAGGAACTCGGACGGCGGCAGCTCGCTCGCGTCGAGGTGCCGCCACTCGGCGAGCAGCCGGCGCGCCTCGATCTCGTCGCCGCGCTCGAGCGCGGCGCGGATGTCGGTGAAGTAGTGGCTGAACTGGCGAAAGCCGAGCGTCAGGTAGAGCACCGCGACGTCGAACGCGAAAGACAAGCCGAGGCGGAACTGCGCGAGCGCGAGGTAGATCGCAGCGCATGCGACGGTCGGGACGAGCACCGTGATCGACCAGACGATCCAGGCGTGGTGCTCCTTGCCGGCGTCGAAGTTGCGCGTGACGCCGGCGATCCAGCCGGTGAGCGCGTCGTGGACGACGTTGCCGCGCGGCAGCGGCTTGATCTGTTCGAGCAGAAGCGCCAGCAACACCGCGAGGAAGCTCATCCTCGGCCGATCATAGCGGCGGGGTCCGCGCGCTACGGGAGCGCACGCCTTCGCTGCTGCCGCGCGCAGCGCGTCACGCGGCGAGGAAGCGATAGAGGTTGCGCAGCATCGCCGCGGTCGCGCCCCAGATGAAGTAGCGACGCGTCGCGCCGCTCGCGTCGCTCGCCTGCCAGGGGATCGAGAAGAACTCGCGCGTCGCGCCGCCGAACTCGAACGCGTGGCGCTGGTGGTTGGCCGGGTTCATCAGCCAGGCGAGCGGCACCTCGAACACCTCCGCGACCTCGAACGGGTCGGGACGCAGCGACGCCCGCGGCTGCACCAGGCCGACGACCGGCGTGACGATGAATCCGGTGCTCGTCGTGTACGTCGGCAGGCTGCCGAGCACCTCGACCTCGAACGGCTCGAGGCCGATCTCCTCGTGCGCCTCGCGCAGCGCGGTCGCGACCGGATCGGGATCGACGTCCTCGGCGCGGCCGCCGGGAAAGCTGATCTGGCCCGGGTGGTCGTTGAGGTGGTCGGTGCGCTGCGTCAGCAGCACCGTCATCTGGTCGCGCAGGACGAGCGGAACGAGCACCGAGGCGTGCGTCTCCTCGCGCTCGATGAACCGGCGCTCGACCTTGATCTCGGGCTGCCACGTCGGCGGCGCGACGAAGCGCCGCCGCATCGCCTCGGGGACGATGCTCTCGGCGGGAACCGCCGGCAGATGGCTGTCGGCGCCGAGCACCGGCAGGCTCTCGGGATCGAACGCCGGCGGGTACTTGCGACCCGCTGTCACGACGTCAGGCGAGCTTCTCGCGGATGCGCGCCGACTTGCCCGAGCGCTCGCGCAGGTAGTAGAGCTTGGCGCGACGGACGTCGCCGCGGCGCTTGACCTCGATCGACGCGAGCAGCGGGCTGTAGGTCTGGAAGGTCCGCTCGACGCCCTCGCCGCTCGAGACCTTGCGGACGATGAACGACGAGTTGAGGCCGCGGTTGCGCTTGGCGATGACGACGCCTTCGAACGCCTGCAGGCGCTTGCGCGTGCCTTCGACGACGCTGACGTTGACGATCACGGTGTCGCCGGGTGCGAAGTCGGGGATCGTTCGGCCGAGGCGCGCGATCTCCTCGCGCTCGAGGGTCTGGATGATGTCCACGGAGGGCTCCTGTGATCGTGCGCGCGTGCCGGAGGGCGGCTGGCGCCGAAACGCGTTCGGCTCGTTGTTGTCCGGAGCGCGAGCTCCCGGGCGCAGAGGATCGAAAGCCGACGATTATAGCTTTGCCGGGCGTCGCGCCGCGAGGACCGCCTCGTCGGCGGCGTCGAGCAGCCCGGCGGCGCGCGCTGCGGCGACGAGGTCGGGCCGGCGCTCGGCGGTGAGGAGCAGCGACTGCTCGCGCCGCCAGGCGTCGATCGCGGCGTGGTTGCCCGAGAGCAGGACGTCGGGAACCGCGGCGCCGCCGGGCAGCCGCTCGGGGCGGCTGTAGTGCGGGCAGTCGAGCAGACCCGCCGAGAAGCTGTCCTGCTGGTGCGAGCGCGCGTCGCCAAGCACGCCCGGCTGCAGCCGGGCGAGCGCATCGAGCAGGACGAGCGCCGGCAGCTCGCCGCCCGAGAGGACGTAATCGCCGATGCTGATCTCGACGTCGACGTGGGCGTCGACGAAGCGCTGGTCGATGCCTTCGTAGCGCGCGCAGAGCAGGATCGCCCCGGCGCTGCCGGCGAGCTCGGCGACCCTCGGCTGGCGCAGCGGGACGCCGGCCGGGCTGAAGCTGACGAGCGGCGCCGGCGTCGCCTCGGCGCGCGCCGCACGGACTGCCGCGAGCGCGCGCTCGAGCGGCTCGACGAGAAGCACCATTCCCGGCCCGCCGCCGTACGGCCGGTCGTCGACGCGCGCGTGCGGCGGATCGCCGAAGGTGCGCAGCGGCCAGAGGTGGACGTCGATGCGGCCGGGCTCGAACGCCCGCTTCGTCACGCCGTGGACGAGGTGCGCCGAGAAGAGCTCCGGGAACAGGGTGATGACGTCGATGCGCATCGTCCGCCTCGCATCCTCAGTAGTCGAGCTGCCAGTCGACCGTGACCGTGCGCCCGGCGAGGTCGACGGCGTCGACGTAGGTCGCAACGAACGGGATCAGCAGCTCCGGAGCGTCGGGCGCCGGCGGCTGGACGCGCAGGATGCTCTGTGCGCCGTTGTCGAGGAGGCCGGCGACGCTGCCGAGGACGACGCCGGCGCGGTTGGCGACGGCCATGCCGATCAGGTCGGTCCAGTAGAACTCGTCGGCGCTCGGCTCGGGAAAGTCGGCGCGGGCGACGAAGATCCGCGCTCCGCGCAGCGCCTCGGCAGCGGTGCGGTCGGTCACCGCGGGCGACGACGCGACGTAGCCGTCGCCGCGCGCGCGAACCTCCGCGACCTCGAGCGTCGCCGGCAGCGGCGCGGTCGCGGTCGGGCGCGGTTCGTCGGCAGGAAGCAGGTGCCAGCGCGACGCCGCCAGCAACGCGAGCGGCGGCTCGGCGTACGCGTGGACGCGAAAGCCGCCCTTCAAGCCCCAGGCCTCGCCGATGCGGCCGACCTCGATCGCGTCCGCTGGCCAGGGCGAGCGCGCGTCGCGGGCCACGGGCGGCGACGCGCGAGCGGCGCTACGCGGCGCTCTTGGCCTGCTTGACGAGGCGCTCGACCGTCGGCGAGAGCTGCGCGCCGTGGCCGGTCCAGTGCTCGATGCGGTCGAACGCGATCCGAAGCGGCTGCTCGCCGCCGGCGGCGACCGGGTTGTAGAAGCCGATGCGCTCGATGAAGCGGCCGTCGCGGCGCAGGCGCGAGTCGGCGACGACGATGTTGAAGAAGGGGCGCTTCTTCGCGCCGCCGCGGGCCAGCCGGATGACGACCATGGGTGTCCTTGGATGCGGGAGCGTTCCCGCGAAAAACCGCGCATTATAAACTCGACCGACCCCCTCAGCCATGCCCGCCGTCCTGATCCGCCCCAGCACGCCGGCCGACGTCGCCGCGCTGACCGCGATCTACGCCTGGCACGTCAGGCACGGCACCGCGACGTTCGAGCTCGATCCTCCCGACGAGGTCGAGATGGCGCGCCGCCGCGACGACGTCGTCGCCAAGGGCTTGCCGTTTCTCGTCGCCGAGGACGCCGGCGCCGTGCGCGGCTACGCCTACGCGAACCATTTCCGCCCGCGCCCGGCTTACCGCTTCTGCGTCGAGGACTCGGTCTACCTCGAGCCGCACGCGCTGCGCCGCGGGCTCGGCCGCCTCCTCCTGACCGAGCTGTGCGCGCGCTGCGAGGCCGCGGGAGCGCGCCAGATGCTGGCCGTCATCGGCGACTCGGCGAACGCGGCGTCGATCGGCGTGCACCGCGCGACCGGCTTCGCTGCGGTCGGGACGATCGCCGCCGCCGGCTGGAAGTTCGACCGCTGGCTCGACGTCGTCCTCATGCAGCGCGGCCTCGGCGCCGCGGCGACGACCCCGGCCAGGTGACCGCGACGCCTGCGCCGCGTCCGCGATCGCGCGCCGTCGCGACCTGGCTCGCCGTCGTCGCCGGCACGCTCGGCGCGCATCGCTTCTACCTGCACGGCGCCCGCGACGCGATCGCGTGGCTGCACCTGCCGCCGACGCTCGTCGGCGCCTACGGCTGGTGGCGGATGCGCGAGTACGGCGTCGACGACGCGCGCGGGTCGCTGCTCGTCCTCTTCCTCGGCGCCGTCGTCGCGGCGGCGATGCTGCAGGCGATCGTCTACGGCCTCGGCAGCGACGAGCGCTGGGCGGCGCGCCACGGCGCGGCTTCCGATCCGCGGCGCGGCTGGCCGGTCGTGCTCGCGCTCGTCGTCGCTCTCGCGGTCGGCGCCGGAGCGACGATGGCGACGATCGCGTTCGCCGCGCAGCGCTACTTCGAGTCGCGCACCGGCATCACTTG
>DASSRF010000198.1:0-3513 GCA_035701945.1 Caldimonas sp.
CGCCGAGTCGCCGCTCGGCGACGGGTGACGGTCTCCTCGCTAGACGCCGCCGGCGTAGCCGTTCTGGCGCCAGGCCTCGAAGACCGCGACCGCGACCGCATTGCTGAGATTGAGGCTGCGCTGGCCGCGTCGCATCGGCAGCCGCACGCTGTGCGCTTCGTCGAACGCGGCGCGCACCGCCCCCGGCAGCCCGGCGGCCTCGGCGCCGAAGACGAGCCAGTCGCCTGCGGCGAAGCGGACGTCGGCGAGCCGGCGGCCGCCCTCGCTGGTGAACGCGAACGTGCGCAGCGGGTCGGCGCCGCTCGTCGCGACGAACGCGTCCCACGACGCGTGCCGGCGGACGTCGACGTACTCGTGGTAGTCGAGCCCGGCGCGGCGCAGCAGCGGGTCGGTCATCGCGAAGCCGAGCGGCTCGACGAGGTGGAGCTCGCAGCCGGTGTTGGCGGCGAGGCGGATCACGTTCCCGGTGTTCGGCGGGATCTCGGGCTCGACGAGGACGATGCGGAACACCGAAGATCCTGCTACGCGTCCTCGCGACGCGGCGTTCGCGCCAGCACCCAGACCTCGACCCGGCTCGCGCCGGCGTGCTTGAGGACGCGCGCGACCTCGGCCGCGGTGCTCGCGGTCGTCATGACGTCGTCGACGACCGCGAACGTGCTCCCGGCGACCTCGCTGCGCCGTCGCGGCTCGACCGCGAACGCGCCGGCGACGTTGCCGGCGCGCGCGAGCGGCGGCAGCGCGAGCTGGTGCACCGTCTCGCGCAGCCGCAGCACGAGCGCCGGGTCGGCGGCGATGCCGAGCAGCCGCGCGACGCGGCGCGCGATCTCCCACGCCTGGTTGTAGCCGCGTGCGCGCAGTCGCGTCGGCGCGAGCGGTACCGGGACCACGAGCTCGGGCCGCGCCGCGCCGCGCGCATGCTCGGCCGCGACGATCGCACGCGCGAACGGCCGCGCCAGGTCGATCGCGTCGTGGAACTTGAACGCGGTGACCAGACGGTCCCACGGCGGCGCGTAATCGACCGCGGCGAGCGCGGCGTCGAACGGCGGCGGCGCGCTGAGGCAAGCGCCGCACACCGTCGCCGAAGCCGGCAGCGGCAGCGCGCAGCGCGCGCAACGCGTCGTTCGCGCGGCGAAGCGGTCGAGGCACGCCGCGCAGACGCGGCCGCGGCCCCAGCCGCGACAGACCGCGCACACGCTCGGCGCGTGCGCGAGCGCCGCGTCGACCGCGGCCCAGCGCGTCGCAAGCATCGGCTCAATATACTGCCGGCGAATGGCGGCGAGCGAAGGCAACGCGCGCGGGGTCGACGCGGTGGCGGCGCGCGCCGCGCTCGCGCGGATCGCGCGCGGCGGCTCGGTGCCGTGGCTGCACGGCGAGATCGCACGCCGGCTGGTCGAGCGGCTGGCGCCGATCCGGCTGCAGCCGCGCCGCATCGTCGAATGGTGGCCGGGCCCCGGGGGCGGCGACGACGTCGTGCGGGCCGCGTATCCGCGCGCCGAGCGCGTCGCCGTCGAGCCGGATGCGGCCTGGGCGGCGCGCCGCATCGCCGCCCAGCGGCGGCCGTGGTGGGCGCTCGGCGGCAACGCCGCACACGTCGTCGACGAGAACGCGGACGACGCGACGATCGGGCGCGCGCAGCTCGTCTGGGCGAACATGGCGCTGCACCTCGTCGTCGATCCGCCGGCGCTCATCGCGCGGTGGCTCCGCCTGCTCGACGTCGAAGGCGTCGCCGTCTTCTCGTGTCTCGGGCCGGGAACGCTGCGCGAGCTGCGCGATCTCTACGAGGCGAGCGGCTGGCCGCCGCCGACGCCGGGCTTCATCGACATGCACGACCTCGGCGACATGCTCGTCGATGCCGGCTTCGCCGAACCCGTGCTCGACCAGGAGACGATCACGCTGCGCTGGCGAAGCGCCGACGCGCTCCTCGCCGAGCTCGCGCAGCTCGGCGGCAACACGCATCCCGATCGCCATCCGGGCCTGCGCACGCCGGCGTGGCGAACGCGGCTCGTCGCTGCGCTCGCCGAGCGCGCCGCAAGCGACGGCAGCATCGGGCTCGCGGTCGAGGTCGCGTACGGCCACGGCTTCAAGCCGCCGCCGCGGCTGCGCGCCGACGCTCCGGTCGCGGTCTCGCTCGACGACATGCGCGCGATGGTGCGCCGGCAGCGCGGGTCGGGCCGGGACGGTGCGCTAAAATCTGCAGCTTTGTCGAGGCCGCTCTCGCCTTCGACATGACTGCGGTCGCGGTGGGCCGTGGCAGCAACGACGGCACACCCAGGGACCACAGCAGATGTCCTCTCTCAGCGTTCAGGCCTTCGGCGCGGGTTCGCCCGCCGCGGCGCTGCGCTTCGGCAGCCCCGGCGCGGCCGGCGAAGGGTCGGTGCAATGGCTGCTGCGCCGCAACTGCTCGATGACGCCGCTCCAGCTGGTCGCCTTCTACCTCTCGTTGTGCGCCTGGTCGCTCGCGATCGCCGGCGCGTTCTGGTGGCGCGGCGCGAACCTCGTCATGCCGTTCGCGAGCGTCGAGCTGCTCGCCGTCGGTGCCGCGCTCTTCGTCTATGCCCGGCACGCCCGCGACCGCGAGCGCGTCGTCCTTCGCCCCGGCCGGCTCACCGTCGAATGCACGCTCGGCAACCGCACCGACCAGGTCGAGTTCGCGCCGGCGTGGGTGCGCGTCGAGCCGGCGCACAGCGACCGTTCGCTGATCGAGATCTCCGGCGAAGGCAAGCGCGTCGCGATCGGCCGCTTCGTCCGGCCCGAGCTTCGCCGCGCGCTCGCCGACGAGCTGCGCGCCGCGCTCAGGCGCTCGGGCGCTTCGCGTGCCGCCGGCGAGACCGCCTGACCGAACAACAAGTCCACTGGCAACACCGACCATGACGATGAGAGCCATCACGCGCCGGGCCTTCGGCCTCGCAGCGCTCGCGGCGGCGAGCTTCGCGGCCGCCGCGCCCGCGGTCCGCGACCTTCCCGGAGGGCCCGGGGTCAACCAGATCAACCTGCACCCGGCCGTCACCGAGATCGCCAGCGACCAGCAGTGGCTGCATCACTTCATGCTGATCGTCTGCCTCGTGATCTTCGTCGGCGTGTTCGGCGTGATGTTCTATTCGATCTTCAAGCACCGGAAGTCGAAGGGCGTGCGCGCCGCGCACTTCCACGAGAGCACGACGGTCGAGATCGCGTGGACGGTGGTGCCGTTCATCATCGTCATCCTGATGGCGCTGCCGGCGACCCGCGTCGTCGTCGCGATGAAGGACACCTCGGCCGCCGACCTGACGATCAAGGCCACCGGCCTGCAGTGGAAGTGGGGCTACGACTACCTGAGCGGCGAAGGCGCGGGAATCGGCTTCCTCTCCACCCTCGACGTCGCCCAGCGCGAGGCCTCCGACCGCGGCACGCCCGAGGGCGACGACTACCTGCTGCGAGTCGACAACCCGCTCGTCGTGCCGGTCGACAGGAAGGTCCGCATCATCACCACCGCGGCCGACGTCATCCACGCCTGGGGCGTTCCGGCGCTCGGCG
>DASSRF010000199.1:0-13196 GCA_035701945.1 Caldimonas sp.
GACACCCTCGCGCGACTCCTCCGTGTCGTAGTACAGGCGGAGCGCGTACATCCCGATCCCGGCGACGCCCGCCTGGTGGGCGGTGTCCATGTTGAACGAACGCTTGGCGATGGCGATCGCCGTCGGGCTGCGTTCGCAGAGCTGCTCGCCCCACTTCTGCACCTCGGCGTCGAGCTGCTCGTGCGGCACGCAGGCGTTGGCGAGTCCCATCGCGACCGCCTCCGCGCCGCTGTAGCGCCGGCACAGGTACCAGATCTCGCGCGCCTTCTTCTCGCCGACGACGCGGGCGAGGAACGCGGTGCCGTAGCCCGGGTCGACCGATCCCATCGTCGGCCCGACCTGGCCGAAGATCGCCTTCTCGGAGCAGATCGTCAGGTCGCAGATCGTCGCCAGCACGTTGCCGCCGCCGATCGCGTAGCCCTGCACACGCGCGATCACGGGCTTGGGGACGTTGCGGATCGCGTCGTGCAGCTCCTCCATCGGCAGGCCGATCGTGCCGCGGCCGTCGTAGTTGCCGTCGT
Organism: Caldimonas sp.; assembly: GCA_035701945.1. GTDB lineage: Bacteria > Pseudomonadota > Gammaproteobacteria > Burkholderiales > Burkholderiaceae_C > Schlegelella_A. The sequence continues at coordinate 522 of DASSRF010000199.1, forward strand.
GCGCCGATTGGTCGCCCCCGGTGCAGAACGCGCGCTCGCCGGCGCCGGCGAGCACGATCGCGCCGATCGAAGGGTCGTAGCCGGCGCGGTTGAGCGCGCGGATCAGCTCGTCGCACGTCGTGCCGCGAAACGCGTTCATCTTCTCCGGGCGGTTGATCGTGATCCACGCGACGCCGTTGCGGACGTCGTAGAGGATGTCTTCGTAGACGGTGTCTGTCATGTCGAGCCTCGTGTGTTGTACGCAGGACGCGTCGTCAGCCGGCCATCGTCAGGCCGCCGGAGACGCTCATCACCTGGCCGGTGACGTACGCCGCGTCGTCGCTGGCGAAGAACAGGATCGCGCCCGGCAGGTCGTCGGGCCGGCCGATGCGGCCGAGCGGAATGGCGCGCGTGAACGCCTCGACGAGCTTGTCGGGATTGCCTGCGCCTTGCTTGTAGTCCTCGAACAGCGCCGTCTCGGTCGGGCCGGGGCAGACGACGTTGACGGTGATGCCGTGGCGCGCGTGCTCGCGCGCGAGCGTCTTCGAGAGCGCGACCAGTCCGCCCTTGCACGCGGCGTAGACCGCCTCGCCCGACGAGCCGACGCGCGCCGCGTCGGACGCGATGTTGACGATGCGGCCGCGTCGCCGCTCGACCATGCGCGGCAGCACCGCGTGGTGCATGTGCAGCGCGCCGGTGAGATTGATCGCGATCAGCCGCTCCCAGTCGGCCGGCGCGGTCTTCGTGAACGGCCTGAAGACGTCCCAGCCGGCGTTGTTGACGAGGACGTCGATGGGCCCGAGCGCCGCCTCGCACGCGGCGAGCGCGGCGTCGACGCTCTTGCGGTCGGTGATGTCGCAGCGCCACGCGTGCGCGCGGCCGCCGACGGCGCGGATCGCGGCGGCGACCGCTTCGGCGGCGTCGCCGTTCAGGTCGAGCACGCCGACCGCGGCGCCCTCGGCGCCGAAGCGGCGGCAGGTCGCGCCGCCGATGCCGCCGCCGCCGCCGGTGACGACGACGGTCTTGCCTTCGAATCGATTCATCGGATGGCTTTCGTCGATCGCGCGGCCGGGCCGGCGCGCGGCCCGACACGCGCGAGCTTCACTTCTGCGACTTCGCGAACTCGGCCGACTGCTCCTTGACGACCGTCTCGACGACGTCGCCGTACGCCGCGATCCAGTCCGACTGCGGCACCCACTTGCTGCCGTCCCACATGTCGATCCGGGTCTTGCCGCCGCCGCCGTGGTCCTTCGCGGTGACGGTGACCGGGGCGATGAGCCCGTTGGCGTCGAAGTTGCGGATCGACTCGAGGCCGGCCTTCAGGCGCGCCGGCGTCAGCGGGCCGCTGCCGCCCTGCTTCAGCGCCAGCCGCGCACCCTCGAACAGCGACGAGTACATCGCGAGGCCGGTGTTGTAGTAGATGTCGTCCATGTTCTTGACGTCGCCGTTGCCCTTGCCCTTGGCGTAGAGCTGCTCGGCGATCTGCTTCATCAGCGGATGGTCCTTGCCGCCGACGACGTTGGTGCCGCGCTTGATCCCCTTGGCCTCGGCGGCGCCGATGTTGGCGATGTCGACCTCGTTGAACCAGTTGACGACGATGAGCTTGTCCATCGGGATGCCGTTGCGCTTCATCTCCTTGGCGGCGACGACGTGCATCGCCGAGAGGTTCCAGCTGATCACCCAGTCGGGGTTGGCGCGGCGGATCTGCGTCCAGACCGCGGCCTGGTCCTTGCCGGGCAGCGGGTTCGGGAACAGCTGCAGCTCGAAGCCTTCCTTCGCGGCGAGCGTCTTCAGGATCGGGATCGGCTCCTGGCCGAAGGCGTAGTCGGGGTAGATGAAGCCGATCTTCACGCCCTTGAGGTTGCCCTTCTGCTGCGTCTTGATGTACTGCACGTCGTTGGCGACCTGGCCCCAGTACGTCGGCCCGATCGGGAAGATCCACTTGAAGACGTCGCCGTCGATCGCGTCGCCGCGGCCGACGAACGACTGCAGGACGATGTTGCCGTCGGCCATCGCCCGCGGCAGCACGGCGCGCGAGACCGGCGTCGACAGGAAGTCGAACGCGACGACGCCTTCGCGCTTGAGCTTCTCGTAGCACTCGATGCCGCGCTGCGGCTCGTTGCCGTGGTCCTCGACGACGATCTCGACGCGCCGGCCCTCGATCCCGCCCTGCAGGTTGACGATGTCGGCGTAGTCCTTCGCCGCCTGGATCACCTGCGGCGAGACGAAGGTGTAGGCCTTCGAGATGTCGTAGCACATCGCGAACTTGATCGGCGCTGCCGCCTGCGCCCACGCGCCGAGCGAGACGGCGGTCAGTGCGGCGGCGGCGAGCGCCTTCGCGAGCGCCTGCATGGGTCGGATGGTCATCTTTCGTCTCCTGCGTACCGGTTCAAGGGCGTCGTCCGGATGCGGTCGCTCATGCCGTCGACGGGTCGGGCCTTCGGGCCTCGTTCAGCTCAGCCAGCGCTTGCGGCGCCGGTAGTGCTTGATCTGCTGGAAGTCGCGGCCCTCGTGGCCGCCGAGGTAGAAGTCGCGGATGTCGGGGTTGCGCTTCATCGCTTGGGCGCTGTCGTGCATGACGATGCGGCCCTGGTCGATCAGGTAGCCGTGCGAAACGACCTCGAGCGCGGCGACGGCGTTCTGCTCGACGAGCAGCACCGAAACGCCCTCGTCGCGGTTGATGCGGCGCACGATCTCGAAGATCTCGTCGACGATCACCGGCGCGAGGCCGAGGCTCGGCTCGTCGAGCATCAGCAGGCGCGGGCGCGTCATCAGGGCGCGGCCGATCGCGAGCATCTGCTGCTCGCCGCCCGAGAGGTAGCCGGCCTCGGCGTCGCGGCGCTCGGCGAGGCGCGGGAAGTAGCTGTAGACGAGCTCGCGGCCGCGCTGCACTTCGGCGCGGCCGAGGCGGACCGCCGACGCGGCGACCAGGTTCTCGTCGGGCGTCAGGTGCTCGAAGACGCGCCGGCCCTCGAGCACCTGGACGATGCCGAGCGCGACGCGCGACTGCGGCGCCAGCCGGTCGATCGCGCTGCCGTCGAAGCGCACCTCGCCGCGCGTGACCTCGCCCCGCTCGGCCTTGAGGAGCCCGCTCACCGCCTTCAGCAGCGTGCTCTTGCCGGCGCCGTTGGCGCCGAGCAGCGCGACCATTCCCCCCGCGGGAACGTCGAGCGACGCGCCCTTGATCGCGAGCGCGACGCGGTCGTAGATGACCTCGACGTTGTTCAGCGACAGCAGCGATGCCATTCAGCGGCGTGCGTAGCCGAACGGCCACACGAGCAGGTAGTTGCGGACGTTGCCGTAGAGCTTGCCGAGCCCCATCGGCTCGACGAGCAGGAAGCCGATGATGAGCGCGCCGTAGACCGCGTAGGGCACGTGCGCCATCGTCTCGATGCCGAGCGAGACGCCGGCTCGCCCCGCGAGCCACGCGATCAGCGCGTGGATCTGGCCGGGAAGGAGCAGGATGAACGCCGCGCCCATCCAGCTGCCGATCACGCTGCCGAGGCCGCCGACGATCACCATCGCGAGCAGCTCGATCGAGACGTTGACGGCGAACTGCTCGGGCGTCACCGCGTGATAGAAGGTGAAGACCAGGACCGCGCCGCTGACGCCGCCGATGAACGACGAGGTCGCGAACGCGACCAGCTTGTAGCGGAACGCATGCACGCCGATGACGGCGGCGGCGTAGTCCTTCTCGCGCACCGCGACGAGCGCGCGGCCGAGCGCGCTGCGCTTCAGGTTGAGCATGAAGAGCGTGACCAGGACGCACCAGCCGAGCGCGACGTAGTAGAGGCCGCGCTCGCCGGCGATCGGCTGGCCGAGGAGCCGCATCGCAGGCGCCTGCAGCGTCGCGCCGACGCCGCCGCTGATCGCGGGCACGTGCGAGATCACCCAGTCCATGACGAACTGCAGCGCCAGCGTGCTGAGGGCGAGGTACAGGCCCTTGACGCGCAGCGCAGCGAAGGCGAAGACGCTGCCGACGACCGCCGCCGTGACGCCGCCGGCGACGACCGCGATCTCCCACGGCACGCCGTGCCTGAACGCGTGCACGGTGGCGTAGGCGCCGATCCCCATCACCGCCGCGTAGCCGAAGTGGAACTGGCCTGCCCAGCCGAGGATGAGGTTCAGGCCGAGCGCGGCCGCGGTCCACACCAGCCACGGCGTCAGGTAGCTCGACAGCGTCAGCGAGCCGACGACGAGCGGCGCGACGAGCGCGAACGCGAGCAGCGCAGCGATCGCGGCGCGGTCGGTCGCGAGCGGCCAGAGCTGGCGCGTCGCCGCGTAGTCGGTGTGGCGGATTCCGGCCTGGCGGAAGATCATCGTCAGAGCCTCTCGATGTGGTGGCGGCCGAAGAGGCCGTGCGGACGCACGACGATGGTCGCGATCAGCACCAGCGCGACGACGAGCTCGCGCGTGCCGCCGCCGAGCAGCGGGTCGAGGATGCCGGCGGCGACCGCCTCGAACGCGCCGAGCGCGAGGCCGGCGAGCATCGCGCCGCCGAGGCTGTCCATGCCGCCGAGGACGGCGACGGTGATCCCCTTCAGCAGCAGCAGCGAGAGCGACTGGTCGACGCCCTGGATCGAGCCCCACATGACGCCTGCCGCGGTGCCCGACATCGACGCCAGCGCCCACGACAGCGCGACGCCGCGCTCGACCGAGATGCCGACCGACCACGACGCCATCGTGTCGTCGGAGATCGCGCGCAGGACGACGCCGCGGCGGGTGCGGAAGAAGAGCGCGAACAGCACGAAGAGCACGACCGCGACCGCCGCGCCGGCGACGTAGGCGCGGTTCACGAGCAGCGGGCCGAGGAAGAGCGGCTCGTCGCTGATGCCGAGGCGGAGCGGCCGCGCCGTGCCGCCGCTGATCGCGAGCGTCGTCGCGCGCAGGAAGATGTCGATGCCGAGCGTCAGCATCAGGATCATGACGATCGGCCGGCCGGCGAGCCGGCGCAGCGCGACGCGCTCGATCGCGACGCCGAGCAGGCCCATCGTCACGAGCGCCGCCGGGATCGCCGCCCAGATCGGCGCGCCGAGCACCTGCGCGTACGCGAGGACGACGTAGGCGCCGACCATCGTCAGCGCGCCCTGGGCGAGGTTGGGCACCGACGACGACTTGTAGATGAGGACGATGCCCATCGCGACGAGCGAATACATGAGGCCGGCGAGCGCGCCGTTGACGCCGAGCTCGAGCAGGTACGCGGCGTCCATCACACGCCCTCGAGCGCGAGCACGCGCTCGGTCACGCCGACCTCGCCGCTCTCGTAGGCGACGCGCGCCTGCAGCGCCACCGTCGGCTGCGCGCCGTAGAGCGCGTCGAGCACCGCCGCGTAGCGCTCCTCGACGACGTTGCGGCGCAGCTTTCTCGTCCGCGTGATCTCGCCGTCGTCGGCGTCGAACTCCTTGTGCAGGCAGACGAAGCGGCGCAGCCGGAGCGGCTCGGGCAGCGTCGCGTTGACGCGCGCGATCGCCTCGCGGACGAGCGCGATCACCTCGGGCCGCTGCGCGAGGTCGGCGTACGAGGTCGTCGAGATGCCGCGCCGCTCGGCCCAGTGGCCGACCGGCTCGCGGTCGATGCAGACCATCGCTGCGAGCCACGGCCGGCCGCTGCCGACGACCGCGACGTCCTTGATCCAGGGGCTGAACTTGAGGCGGTTCTCGATGTAGTTCGGGATGTAGCGCTCGCCGGCCGCGGTGTGCACGACCTCGGAGAGCCGGCCGAGGACGACGAGGTGGCCGTCGGGCTCGAAGTAGCCGGCGTCGCCGCTGTGCAGGAAGCCGTCGGCGTCGAGCGCGGCGGCGGTCGCCTCGGGGTTGTCGCGGTAGCCGGAGAAGACGCTCGCCGCGCGCAGCAGGATCTCGCCGCTCGCGTCGATCCTGATCTCGACACCGGGCAGCGGCCGTCCGACCGTGTGCAGCCGCACCTCGCCTTCGGCCTGCAGCGCGTTGAACGCGCTGTTCTCGGTCTGGCCGTAGAGCTGGCGCAGGCGAACGCCGAGCGCGCGATAGAAGACGAACGTGTCCTCGCCGATCGCCTCGCCGCCCGTGAGGGCGCAGCGCATCCGCGTCAGTCCGAACTGGTCCTTGATCGGCGCGTAGACGAGCCACTCGCCGGCGGCGCGCAGCAGCCGCTGCACCGGCGTCGGCCGGCGCCCGGCGAGCGCCGCGCGCTCGCTCTCGACCGCGACCTTCATGAAGAAGTCGTAGATCGCCTTCTTCAGGCGCGTCGAATCCTCCATCCGCACCTGCACCATCGTCAGCAGGTTGTCCCAGCTGCGCGGCGCGGCGAGGTACACGGTGGGCGCGATCTCGCGCAGGTCGCGAATCGCGGTCTCCGAGCGCTCCGGGATGTTGATCGTGAACGCGAACGCGACCGCCGCGGCGTTGCTGATGCCGAAGTCGCCGATCCAGGCCATCGGCAGATAGGCGAGAACGTCGTCGTGGCGCTCGAACGCGCCGGCGCGATGCATGTTGGCAGCGCCGGCGAGGACGTTCCTGTGCGTCAGCACGAGCCGCTTGGGAACCCCGGTCGTCCCCGACGAGTGGATCAGCACCGCCGGATCGTCGGGAGTCGCGCGTGCGATCAGCGCCTCGCGCAGGCCCGCCTCGCTCGCCAGCCGCGCGCGGCCGCGCTCGAGCAGCTCGCGCCACGACACGAGCCCCGGCACCGCGTAGCGCGCGAGCCCGCGCGGGTCGTCGTAGACGATCGTCGCGAGCGCCGGGCAGCGCTCGCGCAGCTCGAGCAGCTTGTCGACCTGTTCCTGGTCCTCGGCGAGCGCGAAGCGCGCGCCGGCAGCGGCGATCATCTGCGCCACCTCGTCGGCGGGCGCGTCGGGAAAGAGCGGCATCGGCAGTCCGGCGAGCGCGCCGGCGCCGAGGATGCCGGCGTACAGGTTGGCGCGGTTGTCGCCGACGACGACGAGCGCGTCGCCCGCGGCGAACCCGATCGCCTCGAGCCCCGCGGCGCACGCGAGCACGGTGTCGAGCCACTCCGGCCAGCGCAGCTGCTGCCAGATGCCGCGGTCCTTCTCGCGCACCGCGACGCGATCGGGGCAGGCGCGCGCATTCGCTGCGAGCAGGCGCGGCAGCGTCGTCTCGGGCGACAGGTCCCAGGCGCCGGCGTCAGGCCGCGACACGGGCCGCTCCCAGGTAGGCCTCGACGACGCGCGGATCGCGGATGACGTCGCGCGGCACGCCGCAGTCGATCGCCTTGCCGTAGCTCAGCACGAGCATCCGGTCGCAGATGCCGGTGACGATGTCCATGTGGTGCTCGATCAGGAGCACCGTCAGGCCGCGGGCGTCGCGCGCGTCGAGGATGAAGCGCGCCATGTATTCCTTCTCCTCCTGGTTCATCCCGGCCATCGGCTCGTCGAGGATCAGGAGCTGCGGCTCGGCGACGAGCGCGCGTGCGAGCTCGACCCGCTTCTTCAGGCCGATCGGCAGCGTGTCGACCAGCTCGTCGCGAACGCCCTGCAGCTGCAGGAAGTCGATCGTCTCCTCGACCGCGACGCGGTGCGCAGTCTCGTCGGCTTGCGCCAGCAGCCAGTAGAGCGCCGTTCGCGCCACGCTCGGCCGCATGTGCACGTGGCGGCCGAGCAGGATGTTGTCGAGCGCCGTCATGCCGTTGAAGAGCGCCAGGTTCTGGAACGTTCGCGCCACGCCGAGCCGTGCCACCGAGTGCGGCGGCGTTCCGGTGATGTCGCGCCCGGCGAGGACGATGCGCCCCGACTGCGGCGGATAGAAGCCCGTGATCGCGTTGGTGAGCGTCGTCTTGCCGCTGCCGTTCGGCCCGACGAGGCCGAAGATCTCGCCGCGCCGCACCTGCATGTCGACGCCGGCGAGCGCGACGAGGCCGCCGAAGCGGCGTTCGACGCCGACGCAGTCGAGCATCGCCGCATCGGCGGCGCTGCTCATGCCCGCGTCTCCGCGCCGCGCCGCTGCGCACCGGCGTGCTTCGGACGCGACGGCCGCGCCGGCGACGCCGCCGCGACGATGCCGTCGCAGACCATCGCCGTCATCTGCGCCGCGAACTCGTCGAAGTTGCCGCGGCCGGCGTCGTACCAGTCGACCGGCCAGTTGAGCGCACCGATCAGGAACTGGCGCACCAGCTTCACCGGAACGTCGCGCCGCAACCCGCCGGCGGCGGCGGCCCCGCCGAGCAGCCCGTCCCAGAGCGACGTGTAGGCGACCCGCACCGGCTCGTGGCGACGCCGCGCAGCGTCGGACACGTAGCGGTAGATGCGAATGTGCGCGGCCGTGAATTCGCCGTGGTGCAGCATTCCCCAGAGATGCCCCGTGACCGCGGCGGCGAGCCGCGTCCGCGCGTCGGCGCGCGCCGGCAGCGCGTCGAGCCGCGCGCGAACGGCTTCGCTGATCGCTTCGATGCCGGCGTCGAGCACGCCGGCGGCGATCTCGTCCTTGCCCTGGAAGTGGTAGTAGATGCTGCCGGCCTTGATGCCGGCAGCGTCGGCGATCGTCCTGAGCGTCGTCGTCGCGTAGCCGCGCTCGCTGAACTGGCGCGCCGCGACCGCGAGAATCTGCGCCCGCATCGCCACCGGCGGCAACGCGGGCGTCGCGCTCTGGCGCCGCTTTGGAACGGCACCGACGCGCTTGCGCGGCGCAAGGGGGGATCGCGTCATGGCTCGGCGTAAGGTCCGATGGTCGATCGGTTGTTGGCGGATTGAACTACCGAACGCTAGTTAGGTCGCTCGGGGTTCACCCGCACGTCGCGCACCCGCGCAGCGGCCGAGATGCGCTGCCGCAAGGTGACCGCGTCGCCCGGCCCCATACTGATCGCTTGCGCAGGGGCCACCGTTGTTCCTCGACACGCTCTCGCTGACGCCGATCCCGCCCGACGACGAGGCGTTGCGCGCTCCGGTGCGCGCCTTTCTCGACGACGCGCTCGAAGGCGTTCCGGCCGAGGTGCGCGCGCGCTCGTGGAGCGGCTTCGACGCCGCCTTCAGCCGCGCGCTCGGCGAGCGCGGCTGGATCGGGCTGACGCTGCCCGTCGAGCACGGCGGCGGCGGCCGCAGCGTGTTCGCGCGCTTCGTGCTCGTCGAGGAGCTGCTGCGCGCGGGCGCCCCGGTCGCCGCGCACTGGATCGCCGACCGGCAGAGCGCGCCGCAGATCCTGCGCTTCGGCACCGTCGAGCAGGCGCGGCGTTTCCTGCCGGGCATCTGCCGCGGAGAGACTTACTTCTGCATCGGCATGAGCGAGCCGAACTCGGGCTCGGATCTCGCCAGCGTCCGCACCCGCGCGGCGCGCACCGCGAACGGCTGGCGACTCGACGGGCAGAAGATCTGGACGACGAACGCGCACCGCGCCCACTTCATGCTCGCGCTGGCGCGCACGTCCGGAGACGCCGGCAGCCGGCACCGCGGCCTGTCGCAGTTCATCGTCGACCTCAAGCTGCCCGGAATCACGATCCGTCCGATCGCCGACCTGAACGGCGAGGCCGACTTCTGCGAGGTCTTCTTCGACGGCGTCGATCTCGCCGACGACGCGCTCCTCGGCCAGGAGGGCGACGGCTGGAAGCAGGTGACGTCGGAGCTCGCGCACGAGCGATCGGGCCCCGAGCGCATCTACGCGAGCGTCGTGCTGCTCGACGAGTGGCTCGCCTGGCTGCGCGCACGCGATCGACCGTCCGAGCGGTCGCTCGCGCTGGCCGGGCGCATCGTCGCGGTGATGGGCGTGCTGCGCAGCCTCTCGATCGCGGTCACCGCGCAGCTCGCTGCCGGCGCGAGCCCGCTCGTCGAGTCGGCGCTCGTCAAGGACCTCGGCACGACGCTCGAGCAGTTCATCCCCGAAGCGATCGCCGACGCGCTCGGCGAAGACCCGGACGCGCCGGTGCCCGAGAGCCTCGCGCGCACGCTGCGCCAGGTCGCGCAGATCGCGCCTGCGTTCTCGCTGCGCGGCGGCACGCGCGAAGTGCTGCGCGGCATGATCGCGCGCGGCCTCGGCCTGCGCTGACGAAGGGCCGACGATGCACGACGAGATCGCCGCCGCCTTCGACGCCTGGATCGCCGACGTCTGCCCGCCCGACGTGGTGCGCGCGATCGACGGCGGCGGCTCGTCGGCGACTCTCTGGCGGCAGATCGAATCGTCCGGCTACCTCGACGCGCTCGTGCCCGAGGCGCACGGCGGCGCCGGCCTCGCGCTCGCCGCGGTGCAGCCGCTCATGCAGGCGTGCGGCGCCCACGCGGTGCCGGTGCCGTTGGTCGAGACGATGGTCGCGCGCGCCGAGCTGGCACGCGCAGGGCGCGCAGTTGCGGATGGACCCCTGGTCCTCGCGGAGCTCGACGAGACGACGCTGCCGGCAGCCGAGCGCGCGACCTGGATCGCCGCGATCACGTCGGCGCTGATCGCCGGAGCGGCGCAACGCGTGCTCGACCTGACGACGACGTACGCGCAGCAGCGCGTGCAGTTCGGCCGGCCGATCGGCAGCTTCCAGGCGATCCAGCATCGCCTCGCGGTGATGGCCGAGCAGACGTGCGCTGCGCGGATGGCAGCGCAGCTCGCGTTCGCGTCGACGGCGCCGCGGCCCGACCGCGTCCTCGCGGCGATGGCCAAGTGCGTCGCCGGCGAAGCCGCCGCGATCGTCGCCGCCGGCGGGCATGCGGTCCACGGCGCGATCGGCATCACCGCGGCGTGCGACCTGCAGCTCAGCACGCGTCGCCTCCTCGCATGGCGCACGCAAGGCGGCTCTCCGAGCCACTGGGCACGCGAGGTCGGCACGGCGTGGTGGCGCAGCGGCGCGACGCGGGCGCTCGACTTCGCGCTCGCACGGCTCGACGTCGCGCAGGGCTGAGACCGCAGGAGGCCGAGCATGGATCCGTTTCTGCAGATCGAGCGCGACGGTGCGGTGTGGACCGTCACCATGAGCGCCGAGCGGACGCGCAACGCGCTCACCGGCAACAGCGCCGTCGACGAGTTCGTCGCGCTCTGCGACGCGGTCGCGCGCGACGACTCGGTGCGCGTCGTCATCGTCACCGGCGCCGACCCGGCGTTCTCGTCGGGAGGCAACGTCAAGGACATGCGTCGCTTCTTCGACGACGCGATCACGCCGGCGGCGATCCGCGCCGAGTACCGCAACGGCATCCAGCGCCTGACGCGCAGCCTCTACCACCTCGACGTGCCGGCGATCGCCGCGGTCAACGGCGCGGCGATCGGCGCCGGCTGCGACCTCGCGTGCATGTGCGACATCCGGATCGCCTCGGAGCGGGCGAGCTTCGCAGAGAGCTTCATCAAGGTCGGCATCGTGCCGGGCGATGGCGGCGCCTGGCTGCTGCCGCGCGTCGTCGGGATGTCGCGCGCCCTCGAGATGTCGTTCACGGGCGACGCCGTCGGCGCGGCCGAAGCGCTGCAGTGCGGCCTCGTCTCGCGCGTCGTGCCGCATGCCGAGCTGCTGCCGGAGGCGCGTCGGCTTGCTGCGCGCATCGCTGCCAACCCCGGGCCGACGTTGCGGCTGACCAAGCGGCTGCTGCGCGAAGGCCAGCAGCTCCAGCTCGACAGCCTGCTCGACCTCTCGGCCGCTGCGCAGGCGATCGCGCACAAGACGGCCGAGCACCGCGAAGCGGTGAACGCGTTCATCGAGAAGCGGGCGCCGGACTTCGAGCGCTTGCGGCCGGCGGGCTGAGCCCGTGAGCGTTCGCAACCTCGATCGCCTCCTCGACCCGACGTCGATCGCGGTGATCGGCGCGTCCGAGCGGCCGGGCAGCGTCGGCGCGACGGTCTGGCGCAACCTGCGCGGCGGCAACTTCGGCGGCGCGCTGTATCCGGTCAATCCGAAGCACGCGGCGCTCGACGGCGTCCGCTGCTTCTCCCGGGTCGACCGGCTGCCGATCGCTCCCGACCTCGGCCTCGTCTGCACGCCGCCCGCGACGGTCGCCGGCCTCATCGCCGAGCTCGGCACGTTCGGCGCCAAGGCAGCGGTCGTCATGACGGCGGGTCTTTCGGCCGCCCAGAAGCAGGCGATGCTCGACGCGGCGCGCCCGCACACGCTGCGCATCCTCGGCCCGAACTGCATCGGCCTGCTGACGCCGCGGCTCGGCCTCAATGCGAGCTTCGCGCACACCGACGCGCTGCCCGGAAACATCGCCTTCGTCTCGCAGTCGGGCGCGCTCGTCACCGCCGTGCTCGACTGGGCGAAGTCGCGGCGGATCGGCTTCTCCGCGATGATCTCGGTCGGCGAGCGCGCCGACGTCGACTTCGGCGACCTGCTCGACCACCTCGCGAGCGACGCGCACACGCGTTCGATCCTGCTCTACATCGAAGCGATCGAGGCGCCGCGCAAGTTCATGTCGGCGGCGCGCGCGGCGGCGCGCAACAAGCCGGTCATCGTCCTCAAGGCCGGCAGGGCGGGCCTCGGCGTGCGCGCCGCTGCGTCGCACACCGGCGCGCTGGCAGGATCGGACATCGTCTTCGACGCTGCGCTCCGGCGCGCAGGGATGCTGCGGGTCGACACGCTGCAGGACCTGTTCCTCGCCGCGGAGACGCTCGCGCGCGTTCGCGGCGGCGGCGGCGACGGCGGACTGCTGCTCATGACCAACGGCGGCGGCGCCGGAGTCATGGCGGCCGACGCGGCCGCGCTCACGGGAGTCCCGCTGGCAGAGCTCGGCGAAACCACCCAGGCACAGCTGGCGGCGGCACTGCCGGCGACGTGGTCGCGCGCCAATCCGGTCGACATCATCGGCGACGC
>DASSRF010000200.1:0-3222 GCA_035701945.1 Caldimonas sp.
CAACGAAGTGAAGTCGAACGACGTCGTCCTGTTCATGAAGGGGACGCCGCAGTTTCCGATGTGCGGGTTCTCGGGTCGCGCGATCCAGATCCTGAAGGCGTGCGGCGTCGCCGACCTCAAGTCGGTGAACGTCCTCGAGGACGAGGAGATCCGCCAGGGGATCAAGTCGTACTCCGACTGGCCGACGATTCCGCAGCTCTACGTCAACGGCGAGTTCGTCGGCGGCTCGGACATCATGACCGAGATGTACCAGGCCGGCGAGCTGCAGCAGACCCTCGGCGTCGCCGCCTGACCGTGGCCGCGGGCTCCCGTCGCGTCGTCGTCGGCGTGACCGGGGCTTCGGGCGCGATCTACGCCGTCCGCCTCCTCGAGCGGCTGCGCCGCGCCGGCCGCGAGGTCCACCTCGTCGCGACGTCGGCGGGGCTGCTCAACGTCCACCACGAGCTCGGCCTCGACCGCAACGCGCTCGAGGCGCTCGCCGACGTCGCCTACAAGCCGGCCGACGTCGGCGCGGCGATCGCGAGCGGCTCGTTCGCCGCCGATGCGACCGTGATCGTGCCGTGCTCGATGAAGTCGCTCGCGGCGATCGCGAACGGACTTTCCGACAACCTCCTGACGCGCGCCGCCGACGTCGCGCTGAAGGAGCGTCGCAGGCTCGTGCTGATGGTGCGCGAGACGCCGCTCAACCTCGCCCACCTGCGCAACATGACGAGCGTCACCGAGATGGGCGCGATCGTCTTTCCGCCGCTGCCGGCGTTCTATCACCGCCCGACGACGATCGACGAGATCGTCGCCGACACGACCGAGCGCGTGCTCGCGCTCATCGGCGTCGAGGACGCGCAACCGAAGGCCTGGCCGGGCCTGTGAGCCCGCCCCGCTAGACGCGGGCTTCGACCGCGGGGTCGTACTCCCACTGCCGGCGCGCTGCGAACACCGCGTTCGGGTATTCGGCTCGGCCGCGGCTGCCGTTGTAGCGGCCGAGCGCGAGGAACAGGTCGCCGCGCTCGCGGTCGAGGTAGTGGCGCAGGATGACGCTGCCGAAGCGGAGGTTGGTCTGCATGTGGAAGAGGCGGCCGGCGTCGCCGTCGCCGATCGTGCGCGCCCAGAACGGCATCACCTGGGTGTAGCCGCGCGCACCGGCGATCGAGATCGCGTACTTGCGAAAGTTGCTCTCGACCTGGACCAGCCCGAGCAGGAGCGCCGGCTCGAGCCCGGCGCGCTTGCTTTCGTACCAGAGCGTCTGCAGGAACTCGACGCGGGTGACGAGCTCGGTCTTCTGCCGGCGCAGGCGATCGCTCATCGCGCCGAGCCAGCGCAGGTACGCGAGCTTCTGGTAGAAGTCGGTGAAGGTCGGCTTCGGCGGCGCCGCGTCGGCGATCGCCGCGGCGAGCGCGCTGCGGACGGCGTCGGCGAGCGGCTCCTCGACTTGGGCACCGGCGAGCGCGGCGCGCGGCCAGGTCGCGACGAAGGGCGCCGCCACGCTCGCGGCGACGAACGCACGCCGCTGCCTCGCGCGCCGGCAGAGCGTGCTCGTCATGCCGCGAGCTTGCCCTTCAGGAAGGCAAGCGCTTCGCCGACGGCCACGGTCGTCGCCGCGGCGTCGCGTCGACCCTGGACCTCGACCGTTCCCGCCTTCAGGCCGCGGTCGGACAGCACGACCCGGGTCGGAACGCCGATCAGCTCCCAGTCAGCGAACATCGCGCCAGGGCGCTCGCCGCGGTCGTCGAGGACGACGTCGATGCCGGCGTCGACGAGCGCTGCGTGCAGGAGGTCGGCAGCGTCGCGGACCGCGTCGGAGCGGTCGTAGCCGATCGGACAGACGACGAGCTCGAACGGCGCGATGGCGCGCGGCCAGACGATGCCGCGCTCGTCGTGGTTCTGCTCGATCGCGGCGCCGGCGATGCGCGTGATGCCGATGCCGTAGCAGCCCATCTGCAGGAGCTGCGGCTGGCCCTTCTCGTCGAGGAACGTCGCGTCCATGCTCTTGCTGTAGTACGAGCCGAGCAGGAAGACGTGGCCGACCTCGATGCCGCGCTGGATCGCGAGCACGCCCTTGCCGTCGGGCGACGGATCGCCAGCGACCGCGTTGCGGATGTCGGCGACGAGGTCGGGCTCGGCCAGGTCGCGGCCCCAGTTGACGCCGGTGTAGTGGAAGTCTTCGGCGTTCGCGCCGGTGACGAAGTCGCTCATCGCCGCGACGGTGCGATCGGCGACGACGCGCAGCGGCCGCTTCGGCGCGATCGGTCCGAGATAGCCGGGGACGCAGCCGAACGTCGCTTCGATCTCGGCCGCGGTCGCGAAGCGAAAGCCGCGGTCGAGCCCGGCGAGCTTGCCGGCCTTGATCTCGTTGAGCGCGTGGTCGCCGCGGACGAGGAGCAGCCAGATCGTCGGCTCGCGCGACGGCGCGTCGGCGGGCGGATCGGTCGCGACGACGATCGACTTGACGGTGCGCGCGAGCGGGACGCCGAGCAGTTCGGCGACGTCCTCGCACGTGCTCTTGCCCGGCGTCGGCGTCTTCGCGAGCGGCTCGCTCGGCGCCGCGCGCGGCGCCGCCGGCGCGACCGCCTCGGCGAGTTCGATGTTGGCCGCGTAGTCGGACTCGGGGCTGTAGACGATCGCGTCCTCGCCAGTCTCGGCGATGACCTGGAACTCGTGCGAGCGGATGCCGCCGATCGTGCCGTTGTCGGCGGCGACGGCGCGAAAGACCAGCCCCATGCGCTCGAAGATGCGCACGTACGCGGCGTACATCTGGTCGTAGCTGAGGCGCGCGGCGTCGAGGTCGCGGTCGAACGAGTACGCGTCCTTCATCGTGAACTCGCGCCCTCGCATCACGCCGAAGCGCGGCCGGCGCTCGTCGCGGAACTTGGTCTGGATATGGTAGAAATTCCGCGGCAGCGCGCGATAGCTGCGCAGCTCCTGGCGGGCGATGTCCGTGATGACTTCCTCGCTCGTCGGCTGGATGACGAAGTCGCGCTCGTGGCGGTCCTTGAAGCGCAGCAGCTCCGGGCCGTACTCCTTCCAGCGCCCCGATTCCTGCCACAGCTCGGCGGGCTGCACCACCGGCATCACCAGCTCCATCGCGCCCGAGCGGTTCATCTCCTCGCGCACGATCTGCTCGACCTTGCGGACGATGCGCGTGCCGAGCGGCAGCCATGTGTAGATCCCGGCCGAGAGGCGGCGGATCAGGCTCGCGCGCAGCATCAGGCGGTGGCTGACGATCTC
>DASSRF010000201.1:0-11858 GCA_035701945.1 Caldimonas sp.
GACCGCCCGTACTTCCAGCGGCTGCTGCGCGAGCGCAAGGGCGGACCGGCGCGGGTCTCGGTCCACCCTTACGGCAGCGTGCCGACGCCGCAGGCGACGCTCGGCCTGCATGCGCTCCTCGCCGGCGCGCTCGGACCGCGCGTCGCGCTCGAGTTCGCGGCGACGGTCGGCTTCGGCCGCGAGGACGACGCTGCGCCGGTCGTCGACGCCGGGTGCACGCACGCGGTCGCGGTGTTCGACCTCGGCGCGACGCCCGAGCTCGAGAGCCAGGGACGGTTCGTTCGGGCGCTCGCCGCGGCGACGCCGGCGACGCCGCTCGCGGTCGTCGTCGACACGACCGCGTTCGACCGGCGCTTCGCGAACGTCGGCGAGCGTATCGCCGAGCGCCGCGACGCCTGGCGCGCGTGGGGCAGCGCGGTCGGCTGCGCGCCCGCGTTCGCTGCGCTCGAAGGCGACGCTGCCGCGGCGGCGGTCGAAGTCGAGACGTCGTTCGCGACTTCGACGGCGGCGGCGACGCCATGAGCGATCGCACGCCGGCGAGCGTCGACACGACCGGCTGCAGCGTCGCGCTCAGCCTCGTCTCGCACACCAACGTCGGCAAGACGGCGCTGGCGCGAACGCTCCTCGTCCGCGACATCGGCGAGGTCCGCGACGCGCCGCACGTCACCGAGTTCAACGAGGTCCACACGCTCGTCGAGACCGCCGCCGGCGAACGCCTCTGTCTCTGGGACACGCCCGGCTTCGGCGACACGGTGCGGCTCGTCAAGCGGCTGCGTGCCGGCGAGCGGCCGATCGTGCGGTTTCTGAGCGAGACGTGGGACCGTTGGCGCGACCGCGGCTTCTGGGCGAGCCAGCAGGCCGTGCGCAACCTGCGCGACGACGCCGACCTGCTGCTCTACCTCGTCGACGCGTCGCAGTCGCCCGACGCCGCCGGCTACGTCGCGCCCGAGATGGAGCTGCTCGGCTGGATCGGCAAGCCTGTGATCGTGCTGCTCAACCAGCTCGGCGCACCCGCCGTCGACGGCGGCGACGACGACACCGCGCGCTGGCGGCGCGCGCTCGCCGGCGTCGCGATCGTCCGTGCGGTGCTGCCGCTCGATGCGTTCGCGCGCTGCTGGGTGCAGGAGCTGACGCTGCTGGCCGCCGTCGAGGACGCGCTGCCGGCGGAGCGACGACCCGCGATGGCGCGGCTCGGTGCGGCGTGGCGCGAGCGCCGCGAGCAGACGTTCCTCGCCGCGATGCGCGCGATCGCGAGCGGCGTCGCGCGCACCGCGCTCGCGACCGAGCCGGTCGCCGACCGCGCCGACCTGAAGACGCGGCTGCGCCAGGCCGGCGCCGCGATCGGCATCGGCAAGGCCGACGACACGCCGACCGCGCTCGCGCAGCGCGCGCTCGCCGAGCGGCTGGACGCCGAGGCGCGCGCCGACACCGTCGCGCTGATCCGCCTGCACGGGCTCGGCGGCAGCGCCGAGCGCGACATCGCCGATCGCCTCGCGACCGAGTACGACCTCAGGCTGCGCGTCGACGAAGCGAACGCCGCGGTCTGGGGCGGCGCCGTGACCGGCGCGCTGATGGGCCTCAAGGCCGACGTCCTGAGCGGCGGGCTGACGCTCGGCGGCGGGCTGCTCACCGGCGGCATCCTCGGCGCGCTCGGCGGCGCCGGCATCGCGCGCGGCGTCAACCTCGTCCGCGGCACCGACCGCTCGCTCGTCGCCTGGAAGGGCGAGACGCTCGACGCCGTCGTCGACGCCGCGCTGCTGCGCTACCTCGCGGTCGCGCACTTCGGCCGCGGCCGCGGCGACTGGGCGCGCGGCGAGTCGCCGGCGCACTGGAAGGACGCCGTCGCCGCGGCGCTCGCGCCGCACCGCGCGGCGCTCGCCGCCGCGTGGGCCGAGCGCGCGATCGGCGGCAACGACGACGCCGCCAACGCGGCCGCTGCCGAAGCGCTCGCGGCGCGGCTCGAGCCGATCGTCCGCGACGCCGCGTGGCAGGCATTGCGCCGCCTGTATCCGCAGGCCGACATGGCGAGCGTCGCGCCCGAGAATGCGCGTGCCGCAGCGACCGTTCCGCCGCCATGACCACCTCTGCCGCCACCGTACGCGCGCTCGTCTTCGACGTCTTCGGCACCGTCGTCGACTGGCGCTCGGCGATCGTCCGCGACGGCCGTGCGCTCGCCGCGGCCAAGGGGCTCGCAGTCGACTGGGAGGCGTTCGCCGACGCGTGGCGCGCCGGCTACCAGCCGGCGATGCAGCGCGTCCGCAGCGGCGAGGTCGGCTGGACGACGATCGACCGGCTGCACCGCGAGATCCTCGACGTGCTCCTGCCGCGCTTCGGGCTCTCGGGCCTCGACGAGCGCGAGCGCGCGGACCTCAACCGCGTCTGGCACCGCCTCGATCCGTGGCCCGACGTCGTCGCCGGCCTCGCGCGCTTGAAGCGCCGCTACACGATCGCGACGCTCTCGAACGGCAACGTCTCGCTCCTCGTCGACATGGCCAAGCGCGCCGGCCTGCCGTGGGACGCCGTGCTCTCGGCCGAGCTCTTCGGCCACTACAAGCCCGACCGCGAGGTCTACCTCGGCGCGGCGCGCGTCCTCGACGTCGCTGCGCACGAGCTGCTGATGGTCGCTGCGCATCCGAGCGACCTCGCGGCGGCGGCGCGCGCCGGGCTGCGCACCGCGTACGTGCCGCGGCCGCTCGAACACGGCCCGGGGGGCGGGCTGCACGGCGCGCCCGGCGAGCAGACGTTCGACGTCGTCGCCCACGACTTCGGCGCGCTCGCCGACCGGCTCGGCGCCTGACGACGGAGAACGACATGGAGCTTCTCGCTTTCCTTCGCAACCAGGCGCGCGCCAATCGGCTCGCGAACCACCGATTGCACTCGGCGATGCGGCCGCTCTCGCACGCCGACTACGTCGCGCCGCGGACGAGCTTCTTCCCGAGCCTCGCGGCGACGCTCGAGCACATCCTCGCGGTCGACCTGTACTACATCGCGGCGCTGCACGGTGACCGCGACATGGAGCGCGTCTGGAGCACGGCGCCGCGCGGCGTCGCGCTTGCCGAGCTCGCCGAAGCGCAGGCGACGTCCGACGAACGCTTCATTGCGCACGTCGAGTCGCTCGACGCAGCGGCGCTCGACGACGTCGTCGACCTCGACCGCGGCAACGGCCGCATCCAGCGCGAGCGCCGCGGCCATGTCGTCGCGCACCTGCTCAACCACCAGGTCCACCACCGCGGCCAGGCGCACGCGATGCTCGCGGGGACGTCGCTCAAGCCGCCGCAGCTCGACGAGTTCCTGATGCCGAGCGAGGCGCACCTGCGCGAGGACGACCTGCGCGCGCTCGGCTGGAGCGAGGCGAAGCTCTTTTCCTGAACGGCACGCGGGCGATGGACAACGTCTACGTCACCGCCGAGCACGAGCTGCTGCGCGAGCAGGTCGCGCGCTTTCTCGCGCGCGAGGTCGAGCCGCACGCGCTCGCGTGGGAAGACACGGGCAGGACGCCGAGCGAGGTGCTGCAAAAGCTCGGCGCCGCGGGCCTGCTCGGCCTGATGTTCGAGGGCGAATACGGCGGCGGCGACGCCGACGCGCTCACCAACCTCGTCTTCGCCGAGGCGCTCTCGCAGTCGACGTTCGGCGGCTTCGTCATCACCGTGCTCGTCCACACCGACATGGCGGGCCCGCACCTCCATCACGCCGGCACGCCGGCGCAGAAGGCGCGCTGGATGCGCGGAATCACGGCGGGAACGACGGTCACCGCGGTCGCCGTCACCGAGCCCGGCGCCGGCTCGGACGTCGCCGGCATCCGCACGACGGCGACGCGCTCGGCCGACGGCAGCGAATGGGTGCTGAACGGCACCAAGCTCTTCATCACCAACGGCGTCCACGCCGACCTCGTCTTCGTCGCCGCGCGGACCGGCAGCGCGCGCCACGCGATCTCGATGTTCGCGGTCGAGAAGGGAACGCCGGGGTTCACGGTCGGACGCGCGCTCGAGAAGACCGGCTGGCTCTCGTCGGACACCGCCGAGCTCGTCTTCGAGAACTGCCGCATTCCGGCCGACCACCTGCTCGGCGAGGAGCACCGCGGCTTCCAGGCGGTGATGAAGAACTTCCAGACCGAGCGGATCGCGCTCGCCGCGATGGCGGTCGGCCACGCGACGCAGGCGCTCGGCGTCACGCTCGCGCACGTCCACGACCGCCACCTGTTCGGCGTCCGCCTGTTCGACATGCAGGTCGTCCGCCAGCGGCTGGCGATGCTCGACGCCCGCGTTCGCGCCGCGCGCGCCTTCATGTACCACTGCGCGTGGCGGGTGACGCGTGGCGAAGACGTCGTCCAGGAGGTCTCGATGCTGAAGGCGCTCACGGGCGAGCTCGTCAACGACGTCGTCCAGACGTGCCAGCAGTTCCACGGCGGCATGGGCTACATGCGCGGCACGGTGATCGAGCGGCTCTGGCGCGACGCGCGCATCCTCGCGATCGGCGGCGGCGCGACCGAGGTCATGCTCGACGAGGTCGCCAAGCGCTATTGACCGATCGCTGTCCGGCGCATGGGCGTGCGGCGAGCCTCGATTGCGTTTTGCCGCGCGATTGAAGACACTTTCGCGTTCGCGCGCCGGACCGGCGCGCCGCCACCGACCACGAGGAGCCATCGCGTGCGTGCGCTGCTGCGCTTGTCGTCGCTGATCGACGCGATGAACGAATGGATCGGCAAGTCGGTCGCGTGGCTCGGCCTGCTCGCCGTCATCGTGTGCACCGGCAACGCCGTCGCGCGCTACACGCTCAACATCGGCTCCAATGCGTGGCTCGAGCTGCAGTGGTACTTCAACTCGGCGGTCTTCCTGCTGATCGCCGGCTATGCGCTCAAGATCAACGAGCACGTGCGCATCGACGTCCTCAACAACCACCTGTCGCCGCGAGCCCAGGCGTGGGTCGACATCTTCGGCTCGCTCTTCATGCTGCTGCCCGCGGTCGCGATCATCGCCTGGTACAGCTGGCCGTCGCTCTTCAATTCTTACGAGATCGGCGAGCACTCGTCGGACCCCGGCGGGCTGATCCGCTGGCCGGTGCGGCTGCTGATTCCCGTCGCGTTCACGCTGCTCGGGCTGCAGGGCATCTCGGAGATGATCAAGCGCGTCGCCTTCCTGAGGGGATTGATCCCGGCTTCGGCGTTCGAGAAGAAGGCGCGTGCCTGAATGTCGTTCGACCTGATGGCGCCCTTCATGTTCGGGGGGCTGGTCGTCTTCCTGCTCCTCGGCTACCCGGTGGCCTTCTCGCTCGCCGCCAACGGGCTGCTGTTCGCGCTGATCGGCATCGCGCACGGCACGCTCGAGCCGGCGCTGCTGCAGGCGCTGCCCGAGCGCGTCCTCGGCATCATGGCGAACTCGACGCTGCTCGCGATCCCGTTCTTCACCTTCATGGGATTGATCCTCGAGCGAAGCGGCATGGCCGAGGACCTGCTCGACACCATCGGCCAGCTCTTCGCGCGCATCCGCGGCGGCGTGGCCTACGCGGTCGTCTTCGTGGGGGCCCTTCTCGCGGCGACGACGGGCGTCGTGGCCGCGTCGGTCCTCGCGATGGGACTGATCTCGCTGCCGGTGATGATGCGCTACGGCTACTCGAACCGGCTGTCGGCGGGGGTCATCGCCGCGTCGGGAACGCTCGCGCAGATCATCCCGCCGAGCCTCGTGCTGATCGTGCTCGCCGACCAGATGGGCGCCTCGGTCGGCGACTTCTACCAGGGTGCCCTCTTCCCCGGCCTCGCGCTCGCGGCGAGCTACGGCGTCTGGGTCGCGATCGTGTCGATCTTCAAGCCGTCGGCGGCGCCGGCGTGCCCGCCCGAGGCGCGCACGCTCTTCGGCGCTGCGCTGGTGCTCAAGGTCTTCACCTCGATGATCCCGCCGCTGGTGCTGATCTTCCTCGTGCTCGGCACGATCTTCCTCGGCGTCGCGACGCCGACCGAAGGCGGCGCGATGGGTGCGAGCGGCGCGATCGTGATGGCGCTCGCCAAGCGCAAGCTCAGCTTCCCGCTGCTCAAGCAGGCGATCGAGTCGACCGCCGTGATGACCAGCTTCGTGATGTTCATCCTGGTCGGATCGACCGTCTTCAGCCTGATCTTCCGCGGCGTCAACGGCGACCTCTGGGTCGAGGCGCTGATGACCGCGGTGCCCGGCGGCGCGCTCGGCTTCCTGATCCTGGTGAACGCGATCATCTTCCTGCTCGCGTTCTTCCTCGACTACTTCGAGATCGCGTTCATCATGGTGCCGCTGCTCACGCCGGTGGCGCAGAAGCTGGGCATCGACCTCATCTGGTTCGGCGTGCTGCTCGCGGTGAACATGCAGACCTCGTTCCTGCACCCGCCGTTCGGCTTCGCGCTGTTCTACCTGCGCAGCGTCGCGCCGAGGAGCGTCAAGACGACCGACATCTACTGGGGCGCGGTGCCGTTCGTCGCGATCCAGATCCTGATGGTCGCGGTCATCATCGGCTTCCCGGGGATCGTCACCGGGAACATCTCTGCGGCGCCGGGCGCGATCAAGGGCTCGGGCGCCGAAGAGCTCCGCCGGCAGATCGAAGCGCCGCGCGGCGCGGCGCCTGCCGGGCCGAAGGAAAAGGCGCCGGCGGCGGGCGACAAGGGCGCGCCGCCGAAGGTCGAAGACCCCGGCCTCGAGCTCGAGCGGCAGCTGAAGCAGCAGTAGCGACGCCCGGCGAGCGGCGCCATCGAAGGCCCGAGCGCCGCTCAGGCCGCTGCCGGCGCGCGGGGCGAGCGCCTAGCGTCCCAGCGGGTTGCTGTAGACGAACGCCTCGTACGTGTATTCGGCGGCGCGGTGCCAGAGGAATTCCTGGCTGCGGAACCGCTTCCACGGCTCGTACATCTTCTTCCAGGCCGGGTTCTTCGACGCCTCGTCCTCGTAGAGCTCGTACGCCGTCTTCTGCGCCGCCTTGAGGATCTCGTCGGAGAAGGCGTGCAGCTTGACGCCGTTCTTGACGAGACGCTCGAGCGCCGCCAGGTTCTTGAAGTCGTACTTGGCCATCATGTCGATGTTCGCCTCGTACGACGCGGCCTCGATCGCTGCCTTGTATTCCTTCGGCAGCTTGTCCCACTCCTTGAGGTTCACGTAGAACGAGTACATCGAGTTGCTTTCCCACCAACCCGGGAAGTAGTAGTGCGGCGCCACCTTGTAGAAGCCGAGCTTCTCGTCGTCGTAGGGGCCGACCCATTCCGCCGAGTCGATCGCGCCGCGCTCGAGCGCCGGATAGATGTCGCCGCCGGCGATCTGCTGCGGCACCGCGCCCATGCGCGCCAGCACCTCGCCGCCGAGGCCGGCGATGCGGATCTTGACGCCCTTGAGGTCCTCGGTCGTGTGCACTTCCTTGCGCCACCAGCCGCCCATCTGCACCCCGGTGTTGCCGGCAGGAAACGAGATGAGCCCGAAGTCCTTGAAGAAGTCGCGCACCAGCTCGAGGCCGCCGCCGTAGTAGATCCAGGCGTTCTGCTGGCGCTGGTTCAGCCCGAACGGCAGCGTCGTGTCGAACGCGAACGCCTTGTTCTTGCCGACGAAGTAGTAGCTCGCCGTGTGCGCGCATTCGATCGTCCCCTGCTGGATCGCGTCGACGACCCCGAACGCCGGAACGATCTCGCCGCCCGCGAACACGCGGATCTGGAACTTGCCGCCGGTGAGCTGCTAGACACGCTTGGCGATGACCTCGCCGCCGCCGTAGATCGTGTCGAGACTCTTGGGAAAGCTCGACGCGCACCGCCAGCGGATGTTCGGCAGCGCAGGTGCCTGGGCGATCGCCTGCGTGACCGCTGCGGCGCCGGCGGCGGCGACGGCGCCGCGTGAAATGAACTTGCGACGTTCCATGGCCCGGCCCTCCTGTTGCGGTCGAGTCTAGTGGCTGGCAGCGGGTTTTGGTAGACGGCGTTCGGCGGCCTTGCCGGCGCAGCGGCGAGAAGCGGCCGAGGCACCGGGGCCGTCCCGATCGGCTACCCTTGCCGCCGGATGGATTTCTGCGACGGACATGCTGCACCCTGAGCTCTCGCGCGGGACAAGTCGATGAGCGCGCTTCGCATCGAACGCGACGAAACGAGCGCGGTCGCGCGCGTCTGGCTCGACCGCCCCGAGATCCGCAACGCGCTCAACGCCGCGCTGATCGGCGAGCTCGCCGCGGCGTTCACGGCGCTCGCCGCCGACGACGGCGTGCGCGCGATCGTCGTCGGCGGCAGCGGCAAGGCGTTCTGCGCCGGTGCCGACCTCGGCGCGATGCGCGCGGCGGCGTCGTTCACGTGGGAGGAGAACCACGCCGACGCCTCGCGCCTCGCCGAGATGCTGTGGTCGCTCTACAGCTGCCCGGTGCCGGTGATCGCGCGCATCCACGGCGACTGCTACGCCGGCGGGATCGGCATCGCCTCGGTGTGCGACATCCGCGTCGTCGCCGACGGCGTCACCTTCTCGCTCAGCGAGGCGAGGCTCGGCCTCATCCCGGCGACGATCAGCCCGTACGTCGTCCGCGCGATGGGCGAGCAGGCGGCGCGGCGCTGGTTCGTCACCGCCGAGCGCTTCGGCGCCGCCGAGGCGAAGGCGTGCGGCTTCGCGCACGAGGTCTGCGCCGGCGACGAGATCGACGCCGTCGTCGGCAGGATCGTCGAGCAGATCGTCGCCAACGCGCCGCTCGCGACGCGCGCGTGCAAGCAGCTCGTCCGCGACGTCGCCGGCCGCGAGATCAGCGCCGAGCTGCGCGCCGACACCGCGCGCCGGATCGCCGACATCCGCGTCGGCGCCGAGGGCCGCGAGGGCATCCAGAGCTTTCTCGACAAGAGGAAGCCCGCCTGGCAAGTTCGCTGACATGAATCTCGACCTGACGCAGCTGATCGCGATCGCAGCCGCGCTCGGCTGGGCGAGCGGGCTGCGCCTGTACGCGGTCGTCTTCCTGACCGGGCTCGCCGGCCGGCTCGGCTGGGTCCACCTGCCGGGCGACCTCCATGTCCTCTCGACAGACATCGTCCTCGCCGCGAGCGGGGGGATGCTCCTGCTCGAGTTCTTCGTCGACAAGATCCCCGGGCTCGACAGCGTCTGGGACGCGATCCACACGTTCGTGCGCATCCCCGCCGGCGCCGCGCTCGCGGCCGCGGTGTTCGGCGGCGACCAGGCGAGCTGGGTGACCGCGGCGGCGCTGATGGGCGGCACGCTCGCGGCGACGAGCCACGCCGCCAAGCTGACGACGCGCGCATCGGCGAACGCGTCGCCCGAGCCGTTCTCCAACATCGCGCTGTCGCTGTTCGGCGACGGCGCGGTGCCGGTCGTGCTGTGGCTGTCGTGGGTGCATCCGCTCGTCGCGCTCGTCGTCCTCGCGGTGGTGGCCCTCGTCTCGCTCGTCGTCGTCTGGGTGCTCTGGCGCTTCATCGCGCGGCTGCTGCGGCGGATGCGCGGCGGGCAGATCGAGCCGGCGCAGCTGTCATCCTGAGCGAAGCGAAGGATCTCTTCGACGCGGTCGGCGGGATTCCTCGCTGCGCTCAGAATGACGACGAGGCGCGCCGCAACGCGCGGACTGGATTCGAAAGGAACGCCATGCTGCCTTCCCGCGTCACGCTCGTCGACGTCGGCCCGCGCGACGGGCTGCAGAACGAGAAGCAGACGGTCGACGCCGCGGTCAAGATCGAGCTCGTCCATCGCCTGCAGGCCGCGGGCCTGCGCGAGATCGAGGTGACCAGCTTCGTCAGCCCCAAGTGGGTGCCGCAGATGGCCGACAACGCGGCGGTGCTGAAGGGGATCGCGAAGAAGCCCGGTGTCCGGTATTCCGTCCTGATCCCGAACACCAGGGGGCTCGACGCCGCGCTCTCGGCGCCGCGCTCCGAATGGCCCGACGAGATCGTCGTCTTCGCCGCCGCGACCGAGGCGTTCAGCCAGAAGAACATCAACTGCTCGATCGCCGAGAGCATCGAGCGCTTCCGTCCCGTCGTCGACGCGGCGAAGAGCCACGGCATCAAGGTGCGCGGCGCGATCTCGGTCGCGCTCGGCTGCCCGTACCAGGGCGAGGTCACGCCCGACGAGGTCGAGCGCGTCGTCCGCCTGATCCGGGAGATCGGCGTCGACCACTGCGGCGTCGCCGACACGATCGGCGTCGGCACGCCGACGCGCGTCCAGGCCGTGCTCGAGCGCGCGCTCAGGCACTATCCGATCGCCGAGGTGAGCGGTCATTTCCACGACACCTACGGCCAGGCGATCGGCAACGTCTACGCGAGCCTCGAGGTCGGCGTCGCGACGTTCGACGCCAGCGTCGCCGGGCTCGGCGGCTGCCCGTACGCGAAGGGCGCGACCGGCAACGTCGCGACCGAGGACGTCCTCTTCCTGCTCGACGGCCTCGGCATCGAGACCGGCGTCTCGCTCGACGGCGTCGTCGACACTGCCGCCTTCATCTCGGGCGTCCTCGGCAGGAAGCCGGTCTCGCGCGTCGCCAACGCGTTGCTCGCCAAGCGCGCAGCAGCGGCGCCTTCAGCGTGCGTGTAGCAGCCCGGCACGGGCGCGACGCGCGGACCTGACGCCGAACGCGCCGCCGATGGACCGTCGCCGCGCGTGCGCCTCGCTGCTCGCCGTCGCGGCGCTCGGCGCGGCGGCGCAGGTCGTCGGGCGCAAGGCGCGCATCGGCTTCGTCCTCGAGCCGCCGCTCGACGAGGCGATCCGCACCGCTCTCGTCGGAGCGTTTCGTCAAGGGCTGCGCGAGCTCGGCCAGGTCGAAGGCGAGCACTACGTCCTCGAGCTCCGGTCCGCGAACGGCAGGCGCGACGACCTGCCCGACGTCGTCGACGCGATCCTGAAGCTGCAACCCGACGTCCTCGTCGCTGCGTTTCCCGCGGTCGCGCGCGTCGTCAAGCGGGCGGGCACGAGCGTTCCGGTCGTCGCCGTCGCGGTCGACAACCCGGTCGAGACCGGGCTCGCCGAGACGCTGGCGCGTCCGGGCGGCAACTTCACGGGAATCAGCTCGTGGGGCACCGAGCTCGTCGCCAAGCGCCTGCAGCTGCTCCGCGACCTCGTGCCGTCGCTGCGCCTCGTCGGCATCCTCGCCGGGCGCGAAGGCGCGAGCCGGTCGCTGCGCGACGCCGGCGTCGACGACTGGGGCCGCGCGCTGTCGCTGCACGTTCGCGTCTACGAGGCGCGCGACCTCGGCGAGAGCGAGGCGGCGTGGAAGGCGATGGTGAAGGACCGCGTCGGCGGCGTCGTCGTCCTCGCCGACACCAACACCTACACCAACCGCGCGCGCCTCAACGCGCTCTGCATCGAGCACCGGCTGCCTTCGGTGTGGGGCGGCCGCGACTTCCTCACCGGCGGCGGGCTCGCGTCCTACCAGTCGGACTTTCGCGTCATCTTCAAGCGCGCGGCGACCCTCGTCGACGCGATCCTGAAGGGAGCGAAGCCCGGCGACATTCCGTTCGAGCAGGCGACCAAGCTTGAGCTCGTCATCGACCAGCGCGCCGCGAAGGCGCTCGGATTGGTGGTGCCGAAGACGGTGCTCGTCGCAGCCGACGAGATCCTGCAATGAACGACCGTCAGCGCGGTGCGGTCGCTCTCGCGAGCAGGTAGGCGTGAATGGCGGCGATCTCGCCGTCGCTCAGGTGATGCAGCCGGTCCTTCGCCACCCGGCTCATCAGCCCGTGCTCCCGGCCGTCGGCGCCGACGCCGGTGCGCAGGAGCCGCGTCAGCTGTTGCGCGCTGTAGCCGGCGACGACGGCGAGATCGGGCGCGCCGGTGTTCCATCCGTTGCCCTTCAGGTCGCCGCCATGGCATTCGGCGCAGACGATGCCGACGAGGTGACGCGCGCGCTCGTGCTCGGCTCCCGCCGCGGCAGGTGTCTTGGCACGCTCGCCCGCGACG
>DASSRF010000202.1:0-2777 GCA_035701945.1 Caldimonas sp.
CGCCGGGACGCGCCTCGGCCCGCGGGTCGCCGTCGTCGCCGGGACGCGGATCGGCGCGCGCTGCATCGTCCATCCCGGCGCGGTGCTCGGCGCCGACGGCTTCGGCTTCGCTCCCGACCAGGGGCGCTGGGAGAAGATCGAGCAGCTCGGCCGCGTCGTCGTCGGCGACGACGTCGAGATCGGCGCCAACACCTGCATCGACCGCGGTGCGCTCGGCGACACCGTGATCGGCGACGGCGTCAAGATCGACAATCTCGTCATGGTCGGCCACAACGTGCGGATCGGCGAGCACACCGCGATCGCCGGCTGCGTCGGCATCGCCGGCAGCGCGGTCATCGGCGCGCACTGCATGCTCGGCGGCGGCTCGGGCGTCAACGGCCACGTCACGATCACCGACCACGTCGTCATCGGCGGCGCGACGCAGGTCTCGCGCTCGATCGCCAGGCCGGGCTTCTACAGCGGCTCGTTCCCGTTCGACGACAATGCGTCCTGGGAGAAGAACGCGGCCACGCTGCGCAACCTGCACGCGCTCCGCGAGCGGGTCAGGGCGCTCGAGAGGGCGCTCGAGAAGAAGTCGCCATGACGATGGACATCCACGAGATCCTGAAGCGCCTGCCGCACCGCTATCCGATCCTGATGGTCGACCGGGTGCTCGAGCTCGAGCACAGGAAGCGGATCCGCGCGATCAAGAACGTGACGATCAACGAGCCGTACTTCGTCGGCCATTTCCCGCACCGGCCGGTGATGCCGGGCGTGATGATGCTCGAGGCGCTCGCGCAAGCGGCCGCGCTGCTCGCGTACGACGCCGTCGACGCCAAGCCCGACGACAAGTCGGTCTACTACTTCGCGGGAATCGACGCGGCGCGCTTCAAGCGGCCGGTCGAGCCGGGCGACCAGATCGTCCTCGACGTCACGCTCGAGCGGATGAAAGCCGGCATCTTCAAGTTCCAGGCGAGGGCCAGCGTCGGCGGCGAGACCGCGGTCGAGGCCGACCTGATGTGCGCAGTGCGCACGGTCGGCTAGGAGCGCCCGCGCGCATGGCGAAGGTCCACCCGACGGCGATCGTCGAGCCCGGCGCCGAGCTCGCCGACGACGTCGAGGTCGGCCCCTACAGCATCGTTCGCGGCGGCGTCGCGATCGCCGCCGGCAGCGTCGTCGGCCCGCACTGCGTGATCGAGGGAAGGACGACGATCGGTCGCAACAACCGCATCTGGCAGTTCAACTCGATCGGCGGCGCGCCGCAGGACAAGAAGTACGCCGGCGAGGAGACCGCGCTCGTGATCGGCGACGGCAACACGATCCGCGAGTTCTGCACGATCTCGACCGGCACCGTCCAGGACGCCGGCACGACGACGATCGGCGACGACAACTGGATCATGAACAACGTTCACATCGCGCACGACTGCGTCGTCGGCAGCCACACGATCATCGCCGGCTATGCCGGCCTCGCCGGGCACGTCGTGCTCGGCGACTGGGCGATCGTCGGCGCCCAGAGCGGGCTGCACCAGTTCGTCAAGATGGGCGCGCACAGCATGTGCGGCTTCCAGAGCCACGTCTCGCAGGACATCCCGCCGTTCATGATGGTCGACGGCAACCCGCTCGGCGTGCGCGGCTTCAACATCGAGGGCCTGCGCAGGCGCGGCTTCGGCCCGGCGCGGATCGCCGCGGTCAAGCAGATGCACCGGCTGCTCTACCGCGACGGGCTGTCGTTCGAGGACGCCAAGCGCAGGATCGCCGAGCTCGCGTCGTCGGTGCCGGAGGCTGCGGACGACGTCGCGTTGATGACGACGTTCCTCGCCGCGGCGGCGCGCGGCATCGCACGCTGAGGCGCTCGCGGTCGCGATGACGAGCGGACCCCCGCGCTTCGCGATGGTCGCGGGCGAGGCGTCGGGCGACCTGCTCGGCGGATCGCTCCTCGCCAGCCTGCGCGCCCGCTGGCCGCAGCTGGCAGCCGTCGGCATCGGCGGGCCCCGCATGATCGAGCACGGCTTCGTCAGCTGGTGGCCGTACGACAAGCTCTCGGTGCGCGGCTACTTCGAGGTCCTCGGCCATTTCCGCGAGATCCTCGCCATCCGCAACCAGCTCGTCGCTCGCCTCCTCGCCGACCAGCCCGACGCGTTCGTCGGCGTCGACGCGCCCGACTTCAACCTCGGCGTCGAGCTGAAGCTGAAGGCGGCCGGCGTGAAGACGGTGCACTTCATCAGCCCGTCGATCTGGGCCTGGCGCGGCGGCCGGATCGACAAGATCGGCCGCGCGACCGACCTCGTGCTGTGCGTCTTTCCGTTCGAGCCCGAGATCTACGCGAAGAAGGGAATCCACGCGGTCTACGTCGGCCACCCGCTCGCGGCGGCGATCCCGTTCGAGGTGCCGCGCGCCGCGGCGCGCGCGGCGCTCGGTCTCGGCGCCGACGACACCGTCGTCGCGGTGTTGCCGGGCAGCCGCCGCTCGGAGATCGACTACATCGCGCCGCGCGTGTTCGCGACGTGCGCCGAGATGCACCGCGCGCGGCCGGGGCTGCGCTTCGTCGTCCCGGTGGTGCCGGGGCTGCGCGCCGCGATCGAGGCGGTGCGCGCGACGACGGCGGCCGACGTCCCGATCGCGCTCGTCGACGGCCGCGCGCACGACGCGCTCGCGGCGTGCGACGTCGCGATCGTCGCCAGCGGAACGGCGACGCTCGAGACCGCGCTCTTCAAGCGACCGATGGTCGTCGTCTACGTGATGCACATGCTCAGCTGGCAGATCGGCAAGCTGGTCCACTACCAGCCGTGGATCTCGCT
>DASSRF010000203.1:0-16946 GCA_035701945.1 Caldimonas sp.
CGCGGCGCCGATCCGCGCGCCCTACGTCGCCGGCGGCAACCCGCTCGTGTTCAGCGCCGACAACGCGGCGCCGACCGGACGCTACACGGTGGCAGTGACTGCGGCTGGCGCGACGAAGACCGCGGACGTCGACGCGACGACGAGCGACCCGAACGTCTCGTTCACGTTCCCCTGAGGACGAGCAGGCCTCGACCGGCGGGCACCGCCCTTGCCGGTCGATGGCATGGCCTTGCTGCGCACCGTCGTGCCGTCCGCGCTCTTCGCGGCGGTGACGGTCGTCGCCGGTTGCAACCGCCACGACGACGCAGCCGCGCCGGGCAGTGCGACGCCGACCTCGGCGGATGCGACGCCGACCCGCGAGGGGACGTCGGCATCGGCGGCGGCGGCCGCCGCGTCGACACCGCTGCCCGTCTCGCCTGCGGGATCGACCAACGCATCGACGGCGGCGCAGGGCAACGACCTCAGCAACTCGACGCGCGCGACGGGCAACAGCAACGTCTACCAGCCACCAAGCACGAACAACCCCGCGCCCGCGGCTTCGGCGTCGGGCGCAGCGTCGTCGAACGCGCAGACCACGTCGTCGCAGACGCTCGGCACGAGCGTGCCGCCGAACGACGGCACGCTGCCGACCGGGACGACCGGCTCGACCGGAGCGCGGCGCGGCGGCGGCAAGAACTGACGACGCGCCCGGGCGCGCCGCAGCTCAAGCCTTGCTGTGCTTGGCGATCAGGTCGCGCGCCGACTGCAGCAGCTTCTTGCCGTCGAAGCCGCGCTTCGTGATGTCGGCGACCCACTCGTCGTCGATCGCCTGCGACACCTTGATGAACTCCTGCGCCTCGGCGCTCGTCAGCGTGTAGATCGTGTTGCCGCGCTCGACCGCGGGCTTCTTGCCGGCCGGGTCGTTGCCCTGCTGCACCTTGCCGAGCGACGCCGACGTCGCCAGCCCCGAGTTGGCGTCGATCACCTTCTTGAGATCGGGCGACAGGCCGTCGTACCTGGCCTTGTTCATCGCCATCACGAACGTCGTCGTGTAGAGCGCCGGGCCGCTGGCGGGAAACTCGGTGTGGAACTTGGTGAGCTCGTGCACCTTGACCGACGGCACGACCTCCCACGGGATCACGCAGCCGTCGATCGTGCCCTTGGAGAGCGCGTCCGGGATCTGCGGCAGCGGCATGCCGACGGGAGTCGCGCCGAGGGCAGCGAGCAGCTTGGTGACCTGGCGCGTCGGGCCGCGCACCTTCATTCCCTTGAGATCGGCCGGCGTCTTCACGAGCTTGGTCGCCGAGTGGAACATCCCCGGCCCGTGCACGTGCAGCGCGAGGACGTGCGTCTCCTTGAACTCGTCGGGCGCATTGGTCTGGATGTACTCCCAGTACGCCTTCGACGTCGCCTCGGCGTTGGTCATGATGAACGGCAGCTCGAACACTTCGACGCGCGGGAAGCGCCCCGCGGTGTTGCCGGGCAGCGTCCAGACGACGTCGACGACGCCGTCGCGCGCCTGGTCGTAGAGCTGCACCGGCGTTCCGCCGAGCTGCATCGCCGGGTACGCCTCGAACTTGATGCGGCCGCCCGAGTCCTTCTCGACCTTCTCCATCCACGGCTTGTGCATCGACAGCCACACCTGCGACTGCGGCGCCATGAAGGTGTGGAACTTGAGCGTCACGGTCTGCTGCGCGAGGCCCGCGAGGCCCGGCGTGCCGAGCGCCGCGGCGGCGGCGCCCTGGAGAAGCGTTCGACGTTTCATCGTGGATTCCCGGAAGAACGAGGACGGGAAAGGCTACGCGGCCGGCAGCGCCGGCGCACTCAGTGGATGTACTGCAACAGCCAGAGCGAGATCGACGGAAACAGCAGGAGCACGATCGTGCGGATCGTGTCCGAGGCGAGGAACGGCATGACGCCGCGGTAGCTCTCGGCGATCGGGACGTCCTTGGCCATGCCGTTGACGACGTAGACGTTGAGGCCGACCGGCGGCGCGAGCATGCCGAAGCCGACCGTCATCAGCACCATGATGCCGAACCAGATCGCGACCGCCTCCTTGGTCATCCCGAAGTCGAGGCCCATGATCATCGGAAAGAAGATCGGAATCGTGAGCAGGATCATCGACAGCTCGTCCATCACCGAGCCGAGCACGACGTAGAACAGCATGATCGCTGCGACGACCATGACCGGCGAGAGGCCCCAGCCCTTGACGACGTCGGCGAGCTGCGCCGGCACCTGCGTCAGCGCGAGCGCCGAGTTCATCAGGTCGGCGCCGATGAAGATCAGGAAGATCATCGCCGACGCCTGGGCGGTCGCGTAGAAGCAGTGCTTGAACCGGGCCCACGTGATCTCGCGCTTGGCGAGCGCGGCGACGAACGTCGACGCCGCGCCGACCGCGGCGCCCTCGGTCGGCGTGAAGAGGCCGCCGTAGATGCCGCCGAAGACGATGACGAAGATGATCGCGATCGGCGCGATGCCGCCGAGCGAGCGCATCGTGAACGGCGCGCGCTCGCGATCGAGCTCGGGCGCCTGTCCCGGAACGACGCGGACGTAGATCGCGATCGCGACGATGTAGCCGAGCATCGCGATGATCCCCGGCACCATCGC
Source organism: Caldimonas sp. (assembly GCA_035701945.1). GTDB lineage: Bacteria > Pseudomonadota > Gammaproteobacteria > Burkholderiales > Burkholderiaceae_C > Schlegelella_A. Next base: position 2,587 of record DASSRF010000203.1, read on the forward strand.
GGCGGCGAACAGCTTGGCGATGTTCTGCTCGGCGAGGATCGCGTAGATGACGAGCGGCACCGACGGCGGGATCAGGATGCCGAGCGTTCCGCCGGCGGCGAGCGTTCCGGTCGCGAGCCGCCCCGAGTAGCCGTGCCGCCGCATCTCCGGGAGCGCGACCGAGGTGATCGTCGCCGCGGTCGCGACCGACGAGCCGCAGATCGCGCCGAACGCACCCGACGCGAGCACCGCGGCCATCGCGAGGCCGCCGCGGAAGCGCCCCATCGCCGCGCTCGCGAACTCGAAGAGAGCGCGCGAGATCCCGCCCTGCGACGCGAAGTTGCCCATCAGGATGAACAGCGGGATCACCGACAGGTCATAGCTCGCGAACCGCGCGAACGCCTGCGCGTTGAGGAAGTTGGCGTACGGCGCCCAGCCTGCCTGCGCGACGTAGCCGACCGATCCGGCGACGAACATCGCGATCGCGATCGGCGTTCGCACCGCCATCAGCACCAGCATGATCGCGAAGATCGCGGCGGTGAGCGCGAGCGGGCTCATCGTGCGCTCATTCGTCGGCAGGCGGCGGGAAGCCGCGCAGCGCCTGCGCGAGCCCGATCGCCGCGGTGAGCGCCATCGGCGGGACCATCGCCGCGTAGATGATCCACTCGGGAAAGCCGATCAGCATCGTTCCCGAGCCCGAGCGCCAGGCGTTGATGCCGCCGAGCGACGATCGCCACGCCAGCAGCGCCATCGCGGCGCCGAGCAGGAGCGCGCCGAAGCGGTCGAGCGCCGCGGTCGTCCGCTGGGACGCGCGCGCGGTGAAGAAGTCGACGATGATGTTGCCGCGCTGGAACTGGCACCACGGCATGAAGAGCGCGACCGCGGCGCCCGCGGCGGCGCCCGAGAGCTCGAAGTCGCCGACGATCGTCGCGCCGAAGACGTTGCGACCGATGAGGCTGCCGCACGTCATCAGCGTCACCGCGGTGAGCAGCACGCCGGCGAGGATGGCGCAGAGCTTGGCGAGCGATTCGAGCAGTCGCACGGCGGGCGGGGTGGTCGAGGCGACGCGAAGTATCGGGGCTTTGTCGCCGCCGATGGCGTCGGGTCTACCCGTTCGTCGCCTCGAGCGCGACGGCGTCGCTAGTACTGGGTGGCTGGCAGCGTCGCGACGAAGCCCTCGAGCGCGGGCGACAGCTGCAGCTGGCAGCTGAGCCGGCTGTTCGAAAGGCGAGGCGCGGCGGTCATCTCGAGCATCGCGTCCTCGTCCGGCGAAGGCGGCGGCAGGCGATCGAGCCATTGCGGATCGACGTAGACATGGCAGGTCGCGCACGTCATGACACCGCCGCAGTCGGCCTTGATGCCGTCGATTCCGGCCGCGACCGCGGCGCGCATCAGGCTCGCTCCGACCGGCGCGGCGAGCACATGGTCCGCGCCGTCGGGCTCGAGCAGATGAACGGCGATCGTCGTCGGCTCGGCCACGGCGCTCAGAAGCGGCTGAAGTACTCGCGCGCCTGCCACGCCGCCGAGTCGTCGGCCGCGGCGTGGCGCGCGACCTCGGCGCGCTTGATGCGCGTGAACCAGCCAGTGACCTGCGGCGTGAACGCGCGCACGAGCACGTCGTCGCCGGCGAGCGCGTCGAGCGCTTCGCCGAGGCTCGTCGGCAGCGCCTCGCCGCCCTCGGCGTACGGCGAGCCCGAGGCGGGCGGCGGTGCGAGCCTGCGCTCGATGCCGTCGAGGCCGGCGTGGATCTGCGCCGCGAAGTAGAGATACGGATTGGCCATCGGCTCGCCGATCCGGTTCTCGATCCGCGTCGCGGCGTCGCCGGCGCCGCCGAGCACGCGCAGCATCGCGCCGCGGTTGTCGCGTCCCCAGACGACCGATTGCGGCGCCATCGCGTTCGGGCGGAAGCGGGCGTACGCGTTGATCGTCGGCGCGCACAACGGCGCCATCGCACGCCCGTGCGCGACGAGCCCGGCGAGCCAGTGCCCGCCGACCGCGGAGAGCACGTGCGCTGCGTCGCCGTCGTCGCTGGCGGCGGGCGACGGGCGCACGAACGCGTTCCTTTCGCTCGCCAGCTCGACGAGCGAATGGTGCAGGTGCCAGCCGCTCGCCATCACGTTGGCGAACGGCGGCAGGCAGACGAAGCTCGCGTGGTAGCCGGCCCGACGCAGCGCCTGGCGCACGCCGTTGCGAAAGAGGACCATGCCGTCGGCCGCGGCGAGCGCGTCGACGGGATCGAAGACCGCCTCGAGCTGGCTCGGGCCGAGCTCGATTTCGAGCGATCGCAGCGGCAGGCCGAGCCCTTCGGCAGTCGCGCGCACGATCGCGAGCGGCTCGTCGGCGAGGTCGGCCCAGCCCTCGGCGAGCAGGTTGTAGCCGGGGTGGACCATCCTCACCTGCGGCGGCTCGCCCGGCCACGCGGCGCGCGCCGGATCGAGCGAGGGATCGTCGTCGGGTGCGACGAGGCGATAGACGTGGAACTCGACCTCGAGGCCGCAGCGCAGGCCGTAGCCGGCCGCAGCGAGCCGCGCGAGCGCGGCTTCGAGGATGCGCCGGGTGTCGATCGGCACCGGCGTGCCGTCGTCGAAGCACGCTTCGCCGCGGATCCAGCCGGTCGCCGGCGCCCACGGCAGCGTTCGAAAGCTCGCCGGATCGAGCCGCAGCACGAGGTTGTTGGCGAAGCGAAAGCCCGGTGGCGCGTCGCCGGCGGCAGAGTCGAAGACGCGGTACGCGGTGCGGTCGGACGTGTCCTTGAGAAGGATCGTGCTCACCATCGAGACGCCGGTCGCGAGCGCGCCTGCGAGCGCGCCGGCCGCGAGCGTCTTGCCGCGGACGACGCCGTGCAGGTCGCACCAGCCGACCCGCACGGTCTCGATCGCTTCGGCATCGATCCGCGCGAGGATGGCGCGGCACGCCGCTGCGCGCGCCGCATCGTCGGCGCCGCGTCCGCGAGCGACGCTCACTCGGCGGCCCCGACGCGCTCGCCGTGGCCGCGCTCGCGCGCGTCGCCGAGCCACGTCGCCGCCGCGCGCTTCGCGGCCGCCCGCTCGCGCCAGAAGTCGCTCCAGCGCCCGGCGGGCGCGATGCAGTCGATCGTGTCCGGACCCGTCAGCGCCGCCGCCGCGGCGGCGTCGAGCGCGAGCGGCGGCCGGCCGCCGGCGCGCACCGTCTCGATCGCCTTCAGCAGCGTGCGCCGGTTGGCCATGATGACCTTGTCGCTCGTGCCGAGGTGCTCGCGCGTGCGGTCCTGGATCGCGCCCATGCTCTCGACCGCCCACTGGTCGTGCAGGTTGATGTCGTCCTCGCCCATGCCGAGGTACGTGCGCGTGCGCTGCTCGGCGGGGTCGAAGCGCCAGTCGTCGTGGCGGCCGTGGATCGGCACGTAGTCGGGCAGCGTCACGCACGCGAGGCGCTGCGCGCGCATGGCTTCGCGGTCGAGCGGCTCGGCAAAGCCGGTGAAGAACGAGTACCAGTACGTGTGGGTGTCGTCGACCGGGACGTGCATCTGCGTGATCGTGATCGTCTCCGAGAGCGGAATCACGAACGTCGCCGGAAACAGCGCATGCGTCACGCGCACGTGCGTGAGCCGCTCGGTCATCGGCCGCAGCGCCGTCAGCCGCAAGACGCCGTCGGCGACCGCTTCGAAGCTGATCTCGGGGCGGTGGAACTCGCGCATCACGCGCGTCATCGGCCAGCGCTCGCCTTCGACGTCGCCGACGCTCGCGGCGCGGAACTGGCGCCCGTACGCTTCTTCTTCGACGAGCGAGCCGTCGCCGAGGTAGCGGTGCAGGAACGACGGATGCGCAGGATCGATGCCGACCTCGAACGCCTGCAGCCAGTTGCAGTGCCAAAGGCCCTTGAACGCGAAGCTGTGGCTCGGCGGCGCGACGAAGCAGTCGAGCGCCGGCAGCGCGGGCGGCGTCGCGCCTTCGCCGCCGAGCCAAGCGAACAGCGCGCCGGCGCGCTCGATCACCGGATGGCTGCGCTGGCGAATGCGCTGGCACAGCGTCGAGCCGAGCGGCTCGGCCGGAGTCTCGAGGCACGTTCCGTCGGCGGCGAACTTCCAGCCGTGGAACGGGCAGCGCAGGCCGTCGTCCTCGCAGCGGCCGAACGCGAGGTCGGCGCCGCGGTGCGGGCAGGCGCGATCGAGCAGGCCGAAGCGGCCGTTGCCGTCGCGAAAGAGGACGAGGTCCTCGCCGAGCACGCGCACCGCCTTGACCTGGCGGTGCGCCATCCTCGCGTCGAGGCGCGGGTCGAACTCGTCCAGGAGCGCGATCGGCTGCCAGTAGCTGCGCAGCAGCGCGCCGCACGGCGTTCCCGGCCCGATCCGCGTGATCAGCTCGTTCTGCTCGGCGTGCATGGCTTTGCGCGAAGGATGCGCGCCGAGTGTAGGGCCTCGGCGCGGCGGCGCGTCAGGCGCTAGCCGATCCGCGGCCGCGCGTGTCGTCCGCTCGTCGGACGCTGCAATGCATGGTTGCAACACGCGCTCGTGAACGAATCCTCGTGCGTTCGCGCGCCGTTTCGCTCGCGTGGTTTTCCGCACGCACGCACCGCCACGCGGCGCGATCGACTTGTCGAGAATCCGCCCGCGCCGCGTGCACATCGCGTCGCCAGCAACGTCGTCGACAAGAAGGCACTTCATGTTACGCACCCCGTCCATCTTCGGTCCCCTGAACAGCGGCTTCGTTCCGCAATCGCCGGCAGCGGCTGTCGACGCGCTCGCCGACGACGCGATCGCCGCCGAGGCCGCGATCGCAGAAACCGCCGAGGTCGTCGCACGCGCCGCGGCAACGCCGGCCAGCGAAGCGCCGCTCGCCGAGCCGTTGGCGGCGTGGGTGCCGCAGAGCTCGATCGGCATCCGCTTCGTCGAAGGCGCGGTGATCGCCGCGATCTGCGGCTACTTCGCCTGGGGTCTGCTGAGGACGCTCGCCGGCGGCTGACCGCGTCCGCGCCCGATCGCCCTGCCGCGAAGGAGGCCGACGGGCGATCGACAGACAGGCGGGCGCGATCGCCCTAGCCTTGGCGCATTCGTCGATGCCAAGGAGCCGGCATGCTCGTCGTCTGTCCGCACTGCAACGCCGCCAACCGCGTCCCGCCCGATCGCGCCGCCGACGATCCGGTGTGCGGCAAGTGCGGCGCCGCGATCCTCGACGGCACGCCGGTCGCGCTCGACGAGTCGCGGTTCGACCGCTTCGTCGCGAGAAGCGAGCTGCCGGTCGTGGTCGACTTCTGGGCGTCGTGGTGCGGTCCGTGCCGCGCGATGGCGCCGCAGTTCGAGCAGGCGGCGCGCGCGCTCAAGGGCAAGGCGGTCTTCGCCAAGGTCGACAGCGACGCCAACCCGACGCTGTCGTCGCGCTACGCGATCCGCAGCATCCCGACGATGGTGATGTTCCGAAGCGGCAGCGAGGTGAAGCGCCAGTCGGGCGCGCTGCAGGCGCCGCAGATCACGGCGTGGACCGCGGCGTGAGCCGCCGCCCTCGGCCGTAAGGCCGCCCGATCGCACGCGGCGCGGACGCCGCCGGCCGATGCCGCCACAATGCCGCGACCACGCGAGGGCTCGAACATGGCAACGATCGGATTCATCGGCGCATCGGGATTGATGGGCCACGGCATGGCGAAGAACCTGCTCGCCAAGGGCCACGCGCTCGCGCTCACCGTCCACCGCAACCGCGAGCGCGTCGCCGACCTGCTCGCCGCGGGCGCGGTCGAGCGGCGAACGCCGGCCGAGCTCGCCGAGACGTCCGAGGTCGTCTTCCTCTGCGTCACCGGCTCGCCGCAGGTCGAGGCATCGCTGAGCGCGCCCGACGGCGTCCTCGCCGGCGCGCGGCGAGGGCTCGTCGTCGTCGACTGCTCGACGAGCGAGCCCGACTCGACCGCGCGCTTGCGCGACGCCTGCTCGGCCGCCGGCGTGACGCTCGTCGACGCGCCGCTCACGCGCACGCCGTTCGAGGCCGAGGCGGGCAGGCTCAACGTCATGGTCGGCGCCGACGCCGCGACGTTCGCGACGATCGAGCCGCTGCTGCGCGCGTTCGCCGAGAACGTCTTCCACGTCGGCGGCCCCGGCGCCGGGCACGTCGTCAAGCTGCTCAACAACTTCATCGCGCAGGCGATCTGCACCGCGACCGCGGAGGCGTTCGCGGTCGGCCAGCGCGCCGGCATCGAGCCGAAGCGCCTGGTCGAGATCGTCTCGGCAGGCGCCGTCAATTCGGGACTCTTCCAGATGATGGCCAAGACGCTCGACGGCGACCTCGGCGCGCTTCGCTTCGAGCTCGACAACGCGCGCAAGGACATCCGCTACTACACGCACCTCGCCGAAGGCCTCGCGATCCCGACCGTCGTCGGCGAAGCGGTGCACCAGTCGCTCGTTCTCGCGAGCGCGCTCGGCCACGGCAAGAAGTTCGTTCCTTCGCTCGTCGAAGCGCAGCAGCAGCTCACCGGCGCCAAGCTCGTGCCTTGAGCACGGACCGCAACGGGAGGACGCGGGCCTGGACCGTCGTCTGGGCAGCGTTTGTCTGTCTCGCCGTCATCTTCGGCGTCGCGTATTCGTTCGCCGCCTTCTTCCGCTCGTTCGCGACCGAGTTCGCGGTCGACCGCGCCGACGTCTCGCTCGTCTTCGGCCTCTCCGGTCTGCTCTACTTCCTGCTCGGCGCGCCGGCCGGCATGCTCGCCGACCGCTTCGGCCCGCGCGTCGTCTGCACCGCGGGCATGCTGTGCATCGCCGCGGGCCTGCTCGCGAGCAGCGTCGCGCCGTCGATGCCGTGGATCTACGCGGCGTGGGGCGCCGGCCTCGGCGTCGGCATCGGGCTCGCCTACGCGCCTTCGATCGCGAGCGTGCCGCCGTGGTTCGTCGAGCGGCGCGCGTTCGCCGCCGGCATCGCCAGCACCGGGATCGGCGTCGGCACGCTCGCGCTGCCGCTCGTCGCGACGGCGACGATCGACGCCGTCGGCTGGCGCCACGCGCTGCAGGCGCTCGCTGCCGCGGTCCTCGTCCTCGGCTGCGGCTCGACGCTGCTGCTGCGCCGCGCGCCGGTCGCCGCCGCGGCGGGGACGAACGCGGCCGGAACGACGCTCGGCGAGGCGCTGCGCGGCCGCCGCTTCTGGTGGATGTACGTCGCCTGCGTGTTCGCCGCGCCGGCGATGTTCATCCCGTTCGCGCACGTCTCGGCAGCGGCGCGCGACCTCGGCATCGGCGACGCGCGCGCGGTCGGCCTCGTCGGCCTGATCGGCGTCGGCAGCATCGTCGGCCGCTTCGCGATCGGCGGCTTCGCCGATCGGCTCGGCCGCATCGCGAGCATCGCGCTGCTCGAGGCGTCGCTCGGCCTCAGCTACGTGCTGTGGCTCGTCGGCGGCGGCTACGCAACGCTGGCGGCGTTCTCGCTCTGGCTCGGCCTCAGCTACGGCGGCATCGTCTCGCTGATGCCCGCGATCTGCATGGACCTGTTCGGCGCGCGCGCGGTCTCGAGCATCCTCGGCACGCTCTACAGCGGCGCGGCGTTCGGCAACCTGCTCGGGCCGGTGGTCGCCGGCGCGGTGTTCGACCGCACCGGCAGCTACGTGCCGGTCGTCTGGGCGTGCCTGATCCTCGCGATGCTGTCGGCGCTCGCGTCGGCGCAGCTGCTGCGCGACCGCGGAACGCGCTATTGATCGCGCGCAGTCGCGTCGCTACGGTCGATAGCTGACGCGGTAGATCGCTCCGGCGGAGTCGTCGCTCACGAGGAGCGAGCCGTCGGGGAGTGGCAGGACGTCGGCAGGCCGACCCCACGCACTGTCTCCCTGCAGGAAGCCGGTGAGGAACGGCTCGGGCGTCCCCGCGCGACCTTGCGCATCGACCGGAACGCGAACGACCTGGTAGCCGACCTTGCTGCTGCGGTTCCACGAGCCGTGCTCGGCGATGAAGACGTTGCCGCGGTACGCCGGCGGGAACTGCGTGCCGCGGTAGAAGCGCATGCCGAGCGCCGCGACGTGCGCGCCGAGCCTGGCGGCCGGCGCGGTGAACTCGCTGCACGCGCGGCGCGCGCCGAACTCCGGGTCGGGCGAGTCGCCCTGGTGGCAGAACGGGAAGCCGAAGTGCTCGCCGGTGCGCGTCACGCGGTCGAGCTCGTCGGCGGGAAGATCGTCGCCGAGCATGTCGCGGCCGTTGTCGGTGAACCAGAGCGTGTTGTCGACCGGGCTCCAGTCGAAGCCGACCGAGTTGCGGACGCCGCGCGCGACCGTCTCGATGTCGCCGCCGCCGTCGACGCTCATCCGCTGGATGACGCCGTGGCGGTCGTCGGGCAGGCAGACGTTGCACGGCGCGCCGACCGGAACGTAGAGCTTGCCGTCGGGGCCGAACGCGATGAAGCGACGGCCGTGGTGGCTCTCGCCGGGAAAGCGGTCGCTGACGACGCTCGGCGCGGGCGGCGACGCCAGGCGGTCGTCGATCCCGTCGAATCGCAGCACCCGCTCGGACGCGCCGACGTAGAGCGCGCCGTCGCGGTACGCGACTCCGCTCGGCAGCCGCAGGCCGCTCGCGACCGTGTGCACGGTCACGCGCGTGCCGGGAGCGCCGAGCTGCACCGCGTAGACCTTGCCCGCGCCGGCCGAGCCGACGTAGACGATCGCCTGTGCCGCGTCGTGGCGGCCGAGCGCCATCTGGCGCGCGTTCGGCACCGCGTCGCTGACGAGCTCGACGCGAAATCCCGCCGGCACGCGAAGCTTCTCGATCTGCGGCGCCGCGAGCGCGACGGCGCTCGCGAAGCTGCCGGCGAGCGCGGCGACGACGCGCGCGCGCAGCGATCCTCGAAGGGCGAGCTGCATGACGTCTCGCTGGCTAGCCGCGTGCCGCGCGCTCGGTCGTCGCCGCGGCGACGCCGACCTTCTCGCCGGCAGCGGCGATCTCGGCCCACGTCACCGAGTCGACCGGGATGCCGTCGCGCAGCCGGCGCGCGCGCGAAGCGCGCTCGGGCTCGCCGGGCGTGAGGACGCGCTCGACGCCGGGCTGCGGCGGCGATGCCGTCGCGTAGGCGACGTAGCCTTCGAGCTCGCGCGCGAGGTTGGCCGCGGTGCCGAGCCGGCCGGGGTCGACGAGGATCGAGAACATGCTGTTGAGGACGCGGCGGCGGCCGTCGGTCACGGCGCGCGCGGTCTCGCCGCCGGCGAGCGCGCCGCCGAGCAGCTCGCAGACGAGCGCGAGGCCGGCGCCCTTGTGCTCGCCGAAGGGCAGCAGCGCGCCGAGCGGCTCGACGACGGCGTAGCGCGGCTCGACGGTCGGCTCGCCGCGGTCGTCGATCAAGGTCGCCGGATCGACGGTCACGCCCTTGTTGTAGGCGACGCGGGTCTTGCCCTGCGCGATCTTGCTGGTCGCGAAGTCGAGCACGATCGGCTCGCCGCCGGCACGCGGGATGCCGACGCAGAAGGGATTGGTTCCGATGCGTGCGTCGCGGCCGCCGAACGGCGCGACGATCGGCCGCGACAGCACGTTGACGAAGTGGATCGAGACGAGGCCGTGCTCGATGCACTGCTCTGCCCACTGGCCGATCCTGCCGAGATGGTGCGAATGCGCGAGACCGACGACACAGACGCCGTGCGCCCTGGCGCGCTCGGCGCCGAGCGCCATCGCCTCGCGGCCGATCACCTGGCCGTAGCCGCGCTGGCCGTCGAGCGTGAGGAGCGCGCCGCCGTCGTGGCGGATGGCGACGTGCGCGTTGACGGCGAGGCCGCCCTCGAGGACCGCGTCGACGTAGCGCGGCACCATGCCGATGCCGTGCGAGTCGTGGCCGCGCAGGTTCGCCTCGACCAGGTTGGCGGCGACGTCGGCGGCTTCGCCGTCGTTCGAGCCGGCGGCGGCGACGATGGCGCGCACCGCGGCCACGAGGCCGTCGGGGCGAAACGTAAAAGTCTCGGTCATGAGATCGCCAGGAGTAGAGTCCCAAGAGGGTACCAAGTCGCCGCGCCATCTGAATCGGAGGCTGCCATGCGCCCGCTCGTTTCACTCACCCTGCTCTCCTCGTTACTCGTCGCCGCTGCATCGGCAGGCGCCGCCGCCGGAACGACCGAAGTCGTCCAGCAGCGGCTGAGCGACGGCCGCATCCTCCTCACCGACCGACCGGTGCGCGGCGCCACGACCGAGCGCTCGTGGCAGATGACGAACGACGACCCCGTGGCCGCGCGGCAGCGCGCCGCCGACGTCCGCGCCGAGGCCAAGGAGGTCAGCGAGCGCATCCAGCGGATGATCGATTCCGAGCGCCGCGTCGGCGAGGAGCGCGAGCGGATGCGCCTCGCGGCGCTCGCGATGTCGCAGCAGCAGATGCAGCGCGACGACGAGCCGGTCTACTACGGCGGCGTCCCGTACGGCGTCGGCACCGGCTTCGGCACCGGCTTCGCCATCGGCCACGGCCACGGCCACGGCCATGGCGGCCACCACGGCAAGGCCCCGCGCATCGACCGCTGGGGCAGCAGCGAGAGGTTCGGCACCGTCGGCAAGTACGGTGCGAGCACGGCGCCGCCGTCGACGCTGGTGCGCGGCGGCCGGATGTTCGACGGACGCTGAGCGCGCCGGCGCGCGCCGCGGTCGTCGGCAGCGGCGACCCGCTGCAGGCTCGTCGATCGCCGACCCGCTATCCTCCGGCGCAGGCACCCCGCCCTGCGCCTTCGCGACATGCTGATCGACTTCTTCTTCACCCTGCGCGCCGCCAAGCTCAAGGTCTCGGTGAAGGAGTACCTGACGCTGCTCGAGGCGATCCACGCCGGCGTCCTCGACGACGGCGACGAAGGCCCGACCGTCGACCGCTTCTACTACCTCGCGCGCACCGCGCTGGTCAAGGACGAGGCGCAGTTCGACAAGTTCGACCGTGCGTTCGCGGCGTACTTCAAGGGCGTCGAGCTGATCACCGACTTCAGCCAGGAGGTCCCGCTCGACTGGCTGCAGAAGCACCTCGAGCTCGAGCTCTCCCCCGAGGAGAAGGCGAAGATCGAGAAGATGGGCTGGGACGAGCTCATGGAGACGCTGAGGAAGCGCTTCGAGGAACAGAAGGGAAGACACGAAGGCGGCAACAGGATGATCGGCACCGGCGGCACGAGCCCGTTCGGCGCCTACGGCTACAACCCGCAAGGCATCCGCATCGGCCAGGACAAGGGCCGCAACCGCTCGGCGGTCAAGGTCTGGGACCAGCGCCAGTACAAGGACTACGACGACTCGCTCGAGCTCGGCACGCGCAACATCAAGGTCGCGCTGCGCCGGCTTCGCCGCTTCGCGCGCGAAGGCGCCGACGAGGAGCTCGACCTCGACGACACGATCCACGCGACCGCCGCCAACGCCGGCCTGCTCGACATCAGGATGATCCCCGAGCGGCACAACAAGGTGAAGGTGCTGCTGCTGATGGACGTCGGCGGCACGATGGACGAGCACATCCACCGCGTCGAGGAGCTGTTCAGCGCCGCCAAGACCGAGTTCAAGCACCTCGAGTTCTATTACTTCCACAACTGCGTCTACGACTTCGTGTGGAAGAACAACCGCCGGCGCTACAGCGAGAAGACGAGCACCTGGGACGTGATCCGCAAGTACAACAAGGACTACAAGCTGATCTTCGTCGGCGACGCGACGATGAGCCCGTACGAGATCCTGCAGCCGGGCGGCAGCGTCGAATACAACAACGAGGAGGCCGGCGCCGAGTGGCTGCAGCGGCTGACGAGCGCGTTCCCGAAGTTCGCGTGGATCAACCCGGAGCCGCAAGGCGTCTGGGGCTACCGGCAGAGCATCGCGGTGATCCAGCAACTGATGAACCAGCGCATGTTCCCGCTCACCTTGCCCGGGCTCGAAGGAGCGATGCGACTGCTCGCCAAATGAGTCGTCCTGCCCCGGACCGACTCCGCGCGGGGCGGTTCGACGGGGCCTGGGGGGCGACCTTGGTGCGCGCATTCGCCTGCTCGTTGCTCGCGGCCGCGCTCGCCGGCTGCTCGTCGCTGCCCTTCTTCGGCGACAAGGACGACGAGGGCGAGAAGGCCGAGCCGCTCGTCGCGCAGTACGACGTCGAGGTCGACGCTCCGGCGCCGCTGAAGACGCTGCTGCTCGAGTATCTCGACGTCAGCCGCTTCCGCAACGCGCCGCGCTCGGAGGCGGTGACTTCGGGCGAGCTCGACCGCCTCGCCGCCGGCGTGCCGGCGCAGGCGAAGACGCTGCTCGAGACCGAGGGCTACTTCAGCGCCGAGGTGACGATCGCGCGCAGCGATCCGACGGGGGCGCTGCCGCTCCTGAAGATCGTCGTCGTTCCCGGCCCGCGCGTCGCGGTCGCGCGGGTGACGATCGATTCGACGGCGCCGCTCGCGCCGCACCCGCGGTCGCGCGAGGAGCCGTGGGACGACCGCCTCGAGCGCGCCCGCGCGCTCTGGCCGCTCAAGCCCGGGCAGCCGTTCCGGCAGCCGGCGTGGAGCTCGGCGAAGACGTCGACGCTCGCCGCGGTGCGCGGCGACGCATACCCGACGGCGACGTGGAAGCAGACGCACGCGCTCGTCGACGCGACCGCGAACACCGCGGCGCTCGATCTCACGCTCGAGCCCGGGCCGCTCTACCACCTCGGCGAGATCCGCGTCCAGGGCATCAGCCGCTTCGACGAGACGGCGGTGCGACGCCTCGCGACCTTCTTTCCCGGCGCGCAGTACAGCGAGCGGCTGCTGCTCGACTACCAGGATCGCCTCCTCAAGCTCGGCCTCTTCGAAGGCGCATCGGTCGAGCTCGACACGAGCGGCTCGCCGGAGGCAGCGCCGGTCGTCGTCAAGGTCAAGGAGCTGACGCAGCACCAGGCCAACTTCGGCGTCGGCTACAGCGCCAACACCGGCCCGCGCACGTCGGTCGAGCACTACGACCGCAAGGTGTTCGGGCTGCCGTGGGTCTCGCATTCGACGCTGATCTACGGCCCCGACCAGAAGCTGCTCGGGATCGAGCTGACGTCGTACCCGCTCGAGAACGGGTGGCGCAATCTCTTCGCTGCGAACATCGAGCAGCTGCGCGCCGCCGACGAGGAGCGCAACAGCAGCACCGCGCGCGTCGGCCGCTCGTTCGACTCGAATCGCTACGAGCGGCTCTTCTACGCCGAGATCACGCAGGCGCGCGTCGACAACGCCGCGCTCACCGACAAGAGCGTCGCCGGATCGCTCAACTACCACTGGCTGCAGCGCGACGTCGACAGCATCCTGCAGCCGACGGTCGGCAGCGCGCTCTCGCTGCAGGGCGGCGTCGGCTACGGCTCGGGGCGCGAGAAGCGCACCGACCGTCCCGAAGAGGACCACAGCAACGGACCGTTCCTGCGCGCCTACACGCGCTACAACTACTACCGGCCGTTCGGCGGCTGGTACGCGAACGCGCGCGTCGAGGCAGGACAGGTGTTCGTCCACAGCCGCATCGCCGTTCCCGACACCGTGCTCTTTCGCGCCGGCGGCGACAACTCGGTGCGCGGCTACGGCTACCGCACGCTCGGCCCGCGCGTCAACGGCGTCGTCGTCGGCGGCCGCGTCGAGACGACCGCCAGCGTCGAGGTCGAGCACGCCCTGACCGCGCGGCTGCCGTCGCTGTTCGGTGCGCTCTTCGTCGACGCCGGCAACGCCGCCGACCAATGGAACGACCTGCGGCCGGTCGTCGGCGTCGGCGCCGGCCTGCACTACCGAAGCCCGGTCGGGCCGCTGCGCCTCGACGTCGCCTACGGCGTCAACGAGCAACGCTGGCGACTGCACCTGAGCGTCGGCGTCACGTTCGCCGCGACGCAATGAGCGCGGACACGGACGTCGCGACGACGACGGGCGACGCTGCCGGTCGGCCGCCGCGCCGACGCGGCCGTCGCGCGTTGCGCTGGCTGGGAGCCACCCTCGCCGCGCTCGCGCTGCTCGTCGTCGCGACGATCGCCGCGCTGTGGTGGGCGCTGCACGACGCCGGCGGCAGCGCCTGGCTGCTCGGCCGCGTCCCGCAGCTCACCGTCGTCGCCCCGCGCGGCTCGCTGATCGGCGACTTCGCCGCCGAGCGGATCGAGATCGCGTTTCCCGGCAGCGGCGTGCTTCGCCTCGACGCGCCGAGCTGGCACGCGCTCGCGGCGTCGCGCGGCGACCGCGGTCGCTGGCTCAAGCTGCGCATCGCGACGCTGCACGCCGACCGCGTGACGTGGCTCGCCGACGCCGCCGCGCCCGCCGGCGAGCCGGCGCGTCCGCCGGCGACGCTGCGCGTTCCGGTCGAGGTCGAGGTCGACGCGGCGACCGTCGACGAATTGCGCATCGGCAGCGACGACGCGGCGCCGCTGCGCATGCTGCGCGCGCGCGTCCACGTCGGCGCCGACGGCGGCGCGCGCCACCTTCTCGACGACCTCGCGCTGGTGCGCGACCGCGTCCGCGCCTCGGGGCGCGCAGCGATCGGTGCCGAC
>DASSRF010000204.1:0-8206 GCA_035701945.1 Caldimonas sp.
AGCTGGAGCTGGGGAGGTCGGGCGCACGTCGGCACGGTGTCGCCGTCCGGCGCCGAGGTGACTCCGCTCGCCGCCGCCGACCCGGAGCGAGGCGCGCTCGGCCTGATCCAGGCGCTCGCGCGCGGCGAGCCGTTGCCGCAGGTCGCCGGCGCGCGGCTGCCGATCGACGCCGTCGAGCTGCGAGCGCCGCTGCCGCGGCCGCTGCGCAACGTCTGGTGCGTCGGCCGCAACTACCACGCGCACGCCAAGGAGCTCGCCGACAGCGTCTTTCGCGCCAGCCTGCCGGTCGAGCACGCGTGGCCGATCGTCTTCACGAAGGTGCCGGAGTGCGTCGTCGGGCCGCGCGACGACGTCCGCCTGCCGGGCGCGTCGATCTCGGGCCAGATCGACTACGAGAGCGAGCTCGCCGTCGTCATCGGCCGCGGCGGCCGCGACATCGCGAAGTCGCGCGCGATGGACCACGTCTTCGGCTACACGATCGTCAACGACGTCACCGCGCGCGACGTCCAGGTCCGCCACCAGCAGTGGGATCTCGGCAAGAGCTTCGACACCTTCTGCCCGATGGGGCCGTGGATCGTCACCGTCGACGAGCTCGACGCGCTCGACACGCGGGTGCGCGGCTGGGTCAACGGCGAGCTGCGCCAGGACGCGCGCACGAGGGACATGATCTTCGACATCCCGACGCTGATCGAGACGTGCTCGCGCGGCATCACGCTCTATCCGGGCGACGTCATCGCGACCGGAACGCCGTCGGGGGTCGGCATGGGCTTTTCGCCGCCGCGCTGGCTCGCCGCCGGCGACGTCGTCCGGATCGAGATCGACGGCATCGGCGCGATCGAGAACACGTTCCGATGACGCTGCAGCTCGTCGACCGCATCGCGGTCGAGGTCGAGGGCGACGGCGACGCCGTCGTCTGCGTCCACGGCCTGGGCGGCAGCAGCAACACGTTCACGCCACTGATGCCGACGCTCGCACGGCACCGCGTGGTCCGGCCCGACATGCCCGGCAGCGCGCGCTCGGCGCGCGTGGAGGGGCCGCTCTCGATCGCGCGCTTCGTCGACGCGCTGCAGTCGGTCTGCGCACGGCTCGGCGTCGCGCGCGCGCATTGGATCGGCCACTCGCTCGGCACGATCGTCTGCCAGCACCTCGCCGTCGCGGCACCGAAGCTCGTCCGCTCGCTCGCGCTGTTCGGGCCGCTCGCGGCGCCGCCGGAAGCGGCGCGCAGCGCGCTCCGCGCGCGCGGCGCGAAGGCGCGCGGCGAAGGCGTCGCCGGGATGCACGCGATCGCGCTCGGGCTCGTCGACGCCGCGCTCTCGGCCGACACCCGGCAGCGCTCGCCGCTCGCGGTGGCGTTCGTGCGCGAGAGCCTGATGCGCCAGGACGCCGACGGCTACGCGCGCACCTGCGACGCGCTCGCCGACGCCGAGCCTGCCGCGATCGAGCGGATCGAAGCGCCGGTGCTGCTCGTCACCGGCGACGAGGACGGCGTCGCGCCGCCGCAGCAGGTGCGCGCGCTCGCCGAGAAGCTGCACGGCGCGAAGTCGACGCGCGTCGCCGTGCTGCCGCGCTGCGGCCACTGGACGCCGGTCGAGCGACCGGAAGAGTGCGCGCGCGAGCTGCGCGAATTTCTCGCCGCGGTGCGCTGAGGCGCCCGAGCGAGCAGGAGCTTTCGATGGCCGACGTCCACTACACCAACGTTCGCATCTTCGACGGCGGCGGCGAGGCGCCGTTCATGGGCGAGGTGCTCGTCCAGGGCGACCGCATCGCGCGCGTCGTGAGGAGCAGCCAGGGCGTTCGGGCGGCGCCGGTCGGCGGCGCGCAGGTCGTCGACGGCGCCGGCGCGTTCCTCATGCCCGGGATGGTCGAGGCGCACACGCACTTCTCGTGGAACGACCAGCCGAGCCTCGACGCGATCCAGCGGATGCCGCCCGAGGAGCACATCCTCTGGTGCGCGCAGGTCGCGGAGCGCTACCTCGACATGGGCTGGACGAGCTGCGTCGGCGCCGCGACCGCGAAGCCGCGCCTCGACGTCGTCATTCGCAACGCCATCAACGACGGCACGATCGTCGGGCCGCGCTACCTCGCGGCGAGCCAGGAGATCACCGTTCCGGGCGGCCTCGGCGACACGACCGCGCCGCACCTGCCGCAATCGGAGTTCGCGTTCGGCGCGGTCGTCAGCGGCATCGAGGAGATGCGCCGCTGCGTTCGCATGTTCGTCAAGTGGGGCGTCGACTCGCTCAAGATCAACCTCTCGGGCGAGTCGATCACCGGCATGCCGAGCGACCGCTGCCAGTTCACCGACGCCGAGATCGCCGTCTGCGTCGAGGAGGCCAAGGCGTGGGGCAAGCGCGTCTCGGCGCACGCACGCTCGTGCAACTCGATCAAGCGGTGCGTCCGCCACGGCATCGAGGTGATCTATCACGCGAGCTTCACCGACAACGAGGCGCTCGACCTGCTCGAAGAGCACAAGATGGAGCACTTCATCGCGCCCGGGCTCGCGTGGCTCATCAACACCTGCCACCACGCGAGCGAGTGGGGCCTGACGCCCGAGGTGACGAGGAAGATGGGCTACCACGACGAGCTCGCGGCGGCGATCGAGACGATGAAGGCGCTGAGGAAGCGCGGCGTGCGAATCCTGCCCGGGGGCGACTACGGCTTCGCGTGGACGCCGCACGGCAGCAACGCCAAGGACCTCGAGTACTTCGTCAAGTTCGTCGGCATGAGCCCGATGGAGGCGCTGCTCTCGGCGACCGCGTGGGGCGGGCCGATGATGCGGCAGGGCAAACAGATCGGCTACATCCGCGAAGGCTGCTACGCCGACCTGCTGCTGATCGACGGCGACCCGCTCGCCGACATCACGATCCTGCAGGACAAGTCGCGGATCCTGTCGGTGATGAAGGGCGGCGAGTTCCACCGCGCGCCGCCGGTGCGGTCGATGCGCACGACGCGCTGGGCGGCGTAGAGGAGAAGACGATGGCCACGACCCTCTTCACCAACGTCCGCATCCTCGACGGCGCCGGAACGTTGCCGTATGCGGGCAGCGTCCTCGTCGACGGCAACCGCATCAAGTCGGTGTCGCGTTCGAGCGCCGCGCTCGCGCCGACCGGGGCGACCGTGATCGACGGCGCCGGCGCGACGCTCATGCCGGGCATGTGCGAGGCGCACACGCACTTCTCGTGGAACGACGCCGCGACGCTCGGCGCGATCCAGACGATGCCGCTCGAGGAGCACGTCCTCTGGTGCCGCAAGGTCGCCAGGCAATACCTCGAGGCCGGCTTCACGTCGTGCGTCGGCGCCGCGTGCGCGAAGCCGCGGCTCGACGTCGTCATTCGCAACGCGATCAACTCCGGCCAGATCCCGGGGCCGCGCTACCTCGCCGCCAGCCAGGAGATCACGGTGCCGGGCGGGCTCGGCGACGAGACGCTGCCGCACCTGCCGTTCCCCGAGTTCAGCTTCGGCGTCAACGTCAACTCGGCCGACGAGATGCGAAAGGCCGTGCGGATGTTCCTCAAGTACGGGGTCGACTCGATCAAGCTCAACCTCTCGGGCGACAACTTCACTCCCGACTCGCCCGCCGAGACGACGTGGATGAGCGACGCCGAGGTCGCCGCCGCGATGGACGAGGTGCGGGTGCGCGGCAAGCGCGGCACCGCGCACGCGCGCTCGGCGGCGAGCGTCAAGCAGGCGCTCCGCCACGGCATCGACGTCATCTACCACGCGAGCTACAGCGACACCGAGACGCTCGACATGCTCGAGGCGGCGAAGGACCGCGTCTTCGTCGCGCCCGGGATCGCGATCCTCTACGCGATGCTGCACGAGGCGGAGCCGTGGGGGATCACGCACGCCAAGGCGGTCGCGATGGGCTACCAGCACGAGTGGGACGCCGCGATCGAGTCGCTGCGCGCGATGCACCGGCGGGGCGTGCGCATCCTGCCGGGCGGCGACTACGGCTTCGCGTTCACGCCGCACTGCCAGAACGCGCGCGACCTCGAGTTCTTCGTCAAGTACCTCGGCTTCACGCCGATGGAGGCGATCCGCTCGACGACGCTCTACGGCGGCCAGATCATGATGAAGCCGAACGAGCTCGGCGTCGTCAAGGAAGGCTACCTCGCCGACCTCCTGCTCGTCGACGGCGACCCGCTCGCCAACCTTGCGATCCTGCGCGACCCGAAGCGGATCCTCGCGGTGATGAAGGACGGCGCGTTCGCCAAGTCGCCCGAGATCGCGTCGCAGCGGCGCTGGGAGCGCGCGGCGTGAGGAGCGCGGCGTGACCAGGACCTCGCGCGCGCTGCTCGCGCTGCTCGCGCTCGCGATCGTCGCCTTCTCGGTCTGGGCGATCGCCGACAACGCGCCGCTCTACTTCAAGACGCTGCTCAACGGCCTGACGCTGGCGTCGCTCTACTTCCTCGTCGCGAGCGGCTTCACGCTCGTGTTCGGGCTGATGCGCAACGTCAACCTCGCGCACGGCTCGCTGTACCTGCTCGGTGCCTACGTCGGCTGGGTCGTCGGCGACCACACCGGGTCGTGGCTGCTCGCGGTCGCCGCGGGCTTTCTGTCGGCCGCGGTGCTCGGCCTGCTCATGCAGGTGCTCGTCTTTCGCCACATGGAGGGCCAGGACCTGCGGCAGACGCTGGTGACGATCGGCCTCTCGATCGTCCTCGCCGACCTCATGCTGTGGGGCTTCGGCGGCGAGATCTACACCTTCGATGCGCCGCCGCTGATCTACGGCTCGACCGTGCTGCCGGTCGTCGAGAAGTTCCCGACCTACCGGATCGCGGTGCTCGTCGCTGCCGTCGTGATCGGCATCGGCCTGTGGACGTTCCTCGCGCGAACTCGCGTCGGCATGATGATCCGCGCCGGCGTCGACGACCGCGGCATGCTCGCGGCGTCGGGAGTCGACGTCCAACTCGTCTTCGCGATCACGTTCGCGATCGGCGCCGGGCTGGCCGGGCTCGCCGGCGTCGTCGGCGGCACGGCGCTCTCGATCTCGCCGGGCGAGGACACGCGCTACCTGCTCGCGTCGCTCGTCGTCGTCATCGTCGGCGGCATGGGCAGCGTCGTCGGCGCGTCGATCGGCGCGCTCCTGATCGGGCTCGCCGAGCAGTTCGGCCTCGCGTACGCGCCGACCTACAGCGTCGTCTTCACCTTCGTGATCATGGTCGTCGCGCTCGCGTTCAGGCCGCGCGGGATCATGGGCCGCGCGGCATGAGGAGCGGGCGATGAGCGCGGCGCAGTGGCGGCGGGCGATGAACTCGGCGGCGACGGCGGCGGCCCCGACCGCGCGCGTGCCGGCGCGGCCGACGCAAGCGCTGCCGCCGACGGCCGCGAAGGAAGCAGTGCCCTCCTGGCCGACGCGTCTCGTCGCGCGGATCCGCCCGCGCCACGTCGTCGTCCTCGTCGCGCTCGTCGTCTATCCGTTCGTCGCGTCGCCGTTCTTCACCTACCAGATCGGCGCGCAGGCGCTCGCGCTCGGGCTGATCGCGCTCTCGCTGACGTTCCTCGGCGGCTACGGCGGCATGGTCTCGCTCGCGCAGATGAGCGTCGCCGGGCTCGCCGGCTACGGCGTCGCGATCTTCGGCACGAGCAGCGCCGCTGCGATCAGCCTCGGCTGGCCGTGGTGGCTGGCGTCCGCGCTCGCGATCGTCGTCGCGACCGCGTTCGCCGCCGCCGTCGGCTGGCTCTCGGTGCGCACCGAGGGCATCTACACGATCATGATCACGCTCGCGATCGGCGTCGCGTTCTTCTATCTCGCGCAGCAGAACTACACCGTCTTCAACGGCTTCCAGGGCTTCAGCAAGATCGGCGCGCCCGACGTGCTCGGCGTCGAGTCGCGCGATCCGGTGCCGTTCTACTTCGTCGCGCTCGCGTGCGCGCTCGCCGGCTATTTCCTCGTCAAGCATCTTGTGCGCGCGCCGTTCGGGATCGCGTTGCAGGGCATTCGCGACAACCCGCGCCGGATGGCGTCGCTCGGCTACGCCGTCACCGCGCACCGCGTCGCCGCGTACGCGGTGTCGGGGCTGCTGGCTGCGGTCGGCGGCGTCCTGATGGTCTGGTACAACGGCCGCATCTCGCCCGGCACCGTCAACCTCGGCGCGATGATCTCGATCCTGGTCATCGCCGTGCTCGGCGGCATGAAGCACCCGATCGGCGCGTTCGTCGGCGCGATCGTCTACGTGCTGCTGCAAAACTTCGCGATCGACCTCTTCGTCCGCGAGCGCTTCAACCTCGTGATCGGCGCGGGGTTCCTCGCGATCGTCCTGTTTTCCCCCGACGGTCTGCTCGGGCTGTGGGCGAAGTTTCGCTCGAGCCTGGTCAAGACCCAGACCCCCCAGCAAACAAGGAGGCAACTGTGAGAGAGACAAAGAGAAGGATCTGGCTGCGCAGCGTCGTCGGTGCGGCCGCCGCGGCGGCCCTGATGGGCTCGGCGTGGAGCCAGGAGACGCTGAAGATCGGCCTGCTCACCAACCTCGAAGGGCCGTTCGCGGTGCCCGGGCAGGACGGCTTCCGCGGCGCCGACATGGCGCTCAAGGAAAGGAACGGCATGGCCGGCGGCAAGAAGATCGAGTTCATCAAGCTGTCGTCCGACGCGACCCCCGACAAGGCGGTCGCAGCGACGCGCAAGGCGGTCGAGCAGGACAAGGTCCAGATCATGATCGGGCCGCTGTCGGGCGACGAGGGCATCGCGGTCAAGAACTACGCCAAGTCGCATCCCGAGGTCACGTTCATCAACGGCTCGTCGGGCGCCCAGGCGGCGACGCTCGTCGACCCGTCGCCGAACTTCTACCGCTTCAACACCGAAGGCGCGCAGTGGATGGTCGGCCTCGGCGAGCACGCGCTCGGCAAGGGCTACAAGAAGGTCTTCCTCGTCGCCGAGGACTACGGCTTTCCCTACTCGCAGGTGCAGGGCTTCATGGCGAGCTACTGCGCCAAGGGCGGCAAGGTCGTCGACAAGGCGTGGGTGCCGCTCGGCACCAAGGACTACGCGTCGGTCGTCGCGAAGATTCCGAAGGACATCGACGCCGTCGTCGTCGTCCTCGGCGGCAGCGACGCGGTGAACTTCCTCAACCAGTACGAGCAGGCCGGCGGCAGCAAGCCGATGGTCGGCGGCTCGATCACGGTCGACCAGACGGTGCTCAACTACAAGGGCAAGCGCCGCGAGTCGTTGCTCGGCACGGCGTCGGCGGGCCCGATGGCCGACTCGATCGACACGCCCGAGTGGAAGAAGTTCGTCGCCGACTACAAGGCGCAGTTCAAGGACGGCTTCCCGAGCCCGTCGCTGTTCGCGTACCTGTACTACATCAACACGCGGGCGACGCTCGAGGCGCTCGATGCGGTGAAAGGCGACCTCTCCAATGGCCAGAAGGCGTACCGCGCGGCGCTGCAGAAGACCAACTTCAAGGGCCCGGCCGGCGACGTCAAGATCGACAACAACCGCAACGGCATCGGCACGACGTACATCACCGAGGTGACCAAGGCGCCGGACGGCTCGTTCTACAACAAGGTCGTCAAGACGGTGCCGAACGTGTCGCAGACGCTCGGCCTTTCCGAAGCCGAGTTCAAGAAGATGGGCCTCGGCTCGCGCGACGTTCCCGACTGCCGCAAGTAGCGGAGAAGCGGCGATGGCGTCGATCACGTCGCTGCACCCGCGCGGCCCGGCCGCGCGGGCGTGGCCGGGTGCGCAGGCCGCCCAGGGCAGCTCGCTGCTCTCGGGCGACGCGCTGCAGCTCGACAACGTGTCGAGAGCGTTCGGCGCGCTGCGCGCGGTCGACGACGTCACGCTCTCGGTAGCTGCCGGCGAGAAGGCCGCGATCCTCGGCTCGAACGGCGCCGGCAAGACCACGCTCTTCAACGCCATCACCGGCGACTTTCCGCCCACCGCCGGGCGGATCCTCTTCTTCGGCGAAGACATCACGGCGTTGCCGCCGCACGAGCGCATCAGGAAGGGCCTGCGGCGAACGTACCAGTCTTCGCTCCTCTTTCGCGACCTCACGGTGCGCGACAACCTGTTCCTCGCGGTGCGCGGCGTCGCGAGCGGGCGCTTCAGCTTCCGCCGCCCGGGCCCGCGCCATCCGGCGAGCGTCGCGACGCGCGACCTGCTCGAGCGCGCGCGGCTGTCGCATCTCGCCGACGAGCGCGTCGCCGACCTGGCGCACGGCCAGCAGCGACAGCTCGAGATCGGGATGGCGCTCGCCGGCGCGCCGCGCAT
>DASSRF010000205.1:0-3496 GCA_035701945.1 Caldimonas sp.
GGCGCCGCGCTCGCGGCGCCGCGCCGCGACGCGCTGCTCGCCGCGGCGCGCGAGGTCGCGCGCGCACACCCGCTGCACGCGACGAGCGGTGCGACCGCGCCGCACGACGACGTCGTCGTCGTGCGCGCGCTCGCCGATCGCGTCGAGCCGGCGATGGCGCTTCTGCTCGCGATCTGGCAGCGGTGGCGGCGAGTCGCGTGGCGCCTCGACGCGGTGCCGCCGCGCGTCTGGGCCACTTGAGGGCGCGCACCCCGGCCGTATGATCGAACGCGCTGGCACCGCTCTTGCGGTCGCCGCTTCGGCACGCCTTTCCAGCCGCTTCGATGGACCTCACCCCGCGCGAGAAGGACAAGCTCCTCGTCTTCACCGCGGCGCTGCTCGCCGAGCGCCGGCGCGCGCGCGGGCTGAAGCTCAACCATCCCGAGGCGGTCGCGCTGATCAGCGCGGCGATCCTCGAAGGCGCGCGCGAAGGCAAGAGCGTCGCGACGCTGATGAGCGAAGGCAAGGCCGTGCTCACGCGCGACGACGTCATGGACGGAATCGCCGAGATGATCCCCGACATCCAGGTCGAGGCGACGTTTCCCGACGGCACCAAGCTGGTGACCGTGCACCAGCCGATCGCCTGAGAAAGGACCAGCCATGCACCGTCCGCTCGCGTCGCGCATCGGCGCGCTGATCGCCGCGACCGCCGCCCTGCCCGCTTCGGCGCACGTCGCTGGCGCGACGCCGCACTGGCACGCCGGCGACGGCTGGGGCGTGCTCGCCGTCCTCGCGCTGACCGCGGTCGCGGCCTGGCTCGATCGCCGCCAGCGATGATTCCCGGCGAGCTGCTCGTTGCCGCCGGGGACCACGTCCTTCATCGCGGCCGGCGGACGGTCACGCTGATCGTGCACAACACCGGCGACCGGCCGATCCAGGTCGGCTCGCACTACCACTTCGCCGAGACCAACGCAGCGCTGCGCTTCGACCGCGCCGCCGCACGCGGCATGCGGCTCGCGATCGCGTCGGGGACGGCGGTGCGCTTCGAACCGGGGCAGCAGCGTACGGTCGAGCTCGTCGAGCTCGCCGGAGCGCGACGCGTCTTCGGCTTTCGCGGGCTCGTCCAGGGAGCGCTCTAGGTGGCGACGGTCTCGCGGCGCGCCTACGCCGAGATGTACGGGCCGACGGTCGGCGACCGCGTCCGCCTCGCCGACACCGGCCTCGTCGTCGAGGTCGAGGACGACTGCACCTTGCGCGCGGGCGGCTACGGCGAGGAAGTGAAGTTCGGCGGCGGCAAGACGATTCGCGACGGCATGGGCCAGAGCCAGCGCACTGCCGCCGCAGTCGCCGACACGGTGATCACCAACGCGCTCGTCATCGATCACTGGGGCATCGTCAAGGCCGACGTCGCGATCAAGGACGGCCGCATCGCCGCGCTCGGCAAGGCCGGCAACCCCGACGTGCAGCCGGGCGTCGACATCGTCATCGGCGCCGGCACCGAGATCGTCGCCGGCGAAGGGATGATCCTCACCGCCGGCGGCGTCGACTCGCACATCCACTTCATCTGCCCGCAGCAGATCGAGGCGGCGCTCGCGAGCGGCGTGACGACGATGCTCGGCGGCGGCACTGGCCCCGCGACCGGAACCTTCGCGACGACGTGCACGCCCGGACCGTGGCACCTCGCGTCGATGCTGAAGGCGGCCGAGGCGTTCGCGATGAACCTCGGCTTCATGGGCAAGGGCAACGCGAGCCTTGCCGATGCGCTCGACGAGCAGGTCGAGGCCGGCGCCTGCGGCCTCAAGCTCCACGAAGACTGGGGGACGACGCCGGCGGCGATCGACAACTGCCTCGCCGTCGCCGACCGCCACGACGTCCAGGTGACGATCCACACCGACACGCTCAACGAATCGGGCTTCGTCGAGGACACCGCGGCGGCGTTCAAGGGCCGCGCGATCGCGACGTTCCACACCGAGGGCGCCGGCGGCGGCCACGCACCCGACATCATCAAGCTCGCCGGCCTCGCCAACGTGCTGCCGTCGTCGACCAACCCGACGATGCCCTACACCGTCAACACCGTCGACGAGCATCTCGACATGCTGATGGTCTGCCACCACCTCGACCCGTCGATCGCCGAAGACCTCGCGTTCGCCGAGAGCCGGATCCGCAAGGAGACGATCGCCGCCGAGGACGTGCTGCACGACCTCGGCGTCTTCTCGATGATGTCGAGCGACAGCCAGGCGATGGGCCGCGTCGCCGAGGTGATCGTGCGCACCTGGCAGAGCGCCGACAAGATGAAGGCGCAGCGCGGCTGGCTCGCGCCCGACCCCGGCGTCGCGGTCGCGGCGTGCGCTCGCGAGTCGCGCAACGACAACTTCCGCGTCCGCCGCTACGTCGCCAAGTACACGATCAACCCCGCCATCGCGCAGGGCATCGCGCACGAGGTCGGCTCGGTCGAGCCGGGCAAGCTCGCCGACCTCGTGCTCTGGAAGCCGGCGTTCTTCGGCGTCAAGCCGTCGCTCGTGATCAAGGGCGGGACGATCGCGATGGCGGCGATGGGCGACCCGAGCGCGTCGATCCCGACGCCGCAGCCGGTCCATTCGCGGACGATGTTCGGCGGCTTCGGCGCGGCGCGCGCGCTCTCTTCGGTGACCTTCGTCTCGCAGGCAGCGCTCGACGCCGGCATCGGCGAGCGGCTCGGCCTCGCCAAGCGCCTGAGCGCGGTGCGCGCGACCCGCGCGATCGGCAAGCGCGACATGGTGCTCAACGGCGCGACGCCGAGGATCGACGTCGACGCGCAGACCTACGAGGTGCGCGCCGACGGCGTGCTGCTGACGTGCGAGCCCGCCGCGGTGCTGCCGATGGCGCAGCGCTACTTCCTGTTCTGAGCGCAGGCGGTGCCGCAGCTCGTCGCCAGCAAGCTGATCGCGGGAGGTCGCGGCCTCGCGCAGGCGCTGCTGCGACGCGCGCCGACGGTCTCGCTCGACTGGGACACGCGGCAGAAGAGCCGGTTCGAGGCCGTCGACTCGAATGGCCGCGCGATCGGCGTCTTCCTGCCGCGCGGCACGATCGTTCGCGGCGGCGACGTTCTCGTCGTCGAGGACGGCTCGCTCCTGGTCGCGCAGGCGCTCGCGCAGCCGGTGCTCGTCGCGGCCGCCGGCGCGACCTCGCGCGCGCCGGCGCTCGACCTCGCGCGCGCCGCGTACCACCTCGGCAACCGGCACGTGCCGCTCGAAGTTCGCGCCGATCGCCTCGTCCTCGAGCCCGATCACGTGCTCGCCGAGATGCTGCGCCGCATGGACCTCGACGTCGGCGAGACGACCGCGCCGTTCGAGCCCGAGGCGGGTGCCTACGACGCGGCTTCCGGGCACGGCCATGCGCACCACGGTCACGATCATTCGCACGATCACGGTCACGACCACGACCACGACCGCGGTCATGGCGACGAGCACGATCGCGAACACGATCACGCGCACGGGCACGACCATGCCCACGGGCACGCCGATGCCCGCGATTCGAA
>DASSRF010000206.1:0-8011 GCA_035701945.1 Caldimonas sp.
GTCGCTCTGCCACGCCTCGCGCGCCTGCAGGTAGCGAAAGCTCCAGTACATCGCGTCGAAGCCGTCGAGCACGACGCTGACCGGCGCCGCCGCGCCGAGCACCGACTCGATGCGCGCGCGCGGCGCCCGCAGCGCTTCGGCGGCCTCCGGCGCGAGCAGCGCCCAGACGTCGGCCGGCGCGAGCAGGCGAGGCTTCGAGGGCAGCGGCGAAGGATCGACGCCGAGCAGGACGTCGGCGACACGCGCGTACGTCGCGACGTCGCGCGTGAACCAGCCGCAGGTGTCGAAGCTCGGCGACAGGTCCATCACGTTCGCGAGCGAGATGCGGCCGTGCGACGGCCGCAGGCCGACGAGGCCGCAGTGGCTCGCCGGCGCGCGCACCGAGCCGCCGGTGTCGCTGCCGAGCGCGAAGTCGCAGAGGTGGTTCGAGACCGCCGACGCCGACCCCGACGACGATCCGCCGGCGATGCGGTCGGGCGCTGCGCCGTTGACCGGCGCGCCGAAGTGCGCGTTCTGGCCGTTCATCGAGAACGCGAACTCGTCGGTGATCGTCTTGCCGACGAAGCGCGCACCGGCGTCGAGCAGACGCTGCACCGCCGGCGCCGTCGTCGTCTTGATGCCCGACATCGCGAGCACGAACGGCTGCCCTCCGCTCGTCGGGTAGCCGGCGACGTCGTACAGGTCCTTGACCGCGAAGGTGAGCCCGGCGAGCGGGCCGTCGTCGGCGTGGCGGACGAGCGCGTCCGGGTATGGCATGAAGGCGCGGGCGGCGTCGCGAAGCATCGTCATGGCAAGTCCTCTCGTCCGCTCATTCTGCGACTCGGCATCGCCGGCGGCGCCAACCCGCCTGAGCGTACGGCCCTTGCGCCGTCACGCCTCGCGTTGCAGGACGACGCGCAGGCGATTCCAGCCGTCCTCGCGCGCATAGTCGATGCGCGAGGCGATTCCCGCGACCAGCGCGACGCCGACCTTGCCGGGCTGCCGCTCGGATGGATCGCCTTCGAGGCCGGCGGTCAGGCGGGCGGCGTGCGCGAGCGGATCGAAGGGCGGCGCGGTGTCGTCGTACGCGAGCTCGAGCTCGCTGGCATCGGCGCCGAGGGCGATCCGCACCGGCGCGTCGCTGTCGCCTCCGTGGCCGTGCGTCACGGTGTTGGTGAACAACTCCTCGACGACCAGCGAGAGGCGCAGGACGTCGGCGCGGGCGATGCCGCGCTCGGCACAGAACGCCTCGACGAAGGCGATCGCCTGCCCGAGGCGGTCCATCCGCGCAGTCGTCGTGAAGGCGTGGTTCATGTGCATGGCCGCGATCTTCGCGCCAAGGTAAGCTCGCCGCTCCTCGTCGTGAGGTTCGGCTCGGGAGCGGCATCCATGCGGTCGACGACTCCGTTTCGGCGCTGCGCCGCCGTGTCGGTCGCGCTGGCGGTCGCGTGGTGGGTCGCGCCGGCGTGGGCCGACATCGGCCAGATCAAGGTCGCGAAGGGTCGGGTGATCGTCGAGCGCAATGGCCAGGAGCTCGCCGCGCAGGTCGGCATGCCGCTCGAGGCCGCCGATGTCGTCAGGACCGGTGTCGACGGCTCGGTGGGAATCACGATGCGCGACAACTCCTTGCTGTCGGCGGGGCCCAACAGCATCGTCTCGCTCGACCGCTTCGAGTTCGATCCGGCGACCAGCGACGGCCGCTTCGACGCCCGCCTGCAGCGCGGCACGCTCGCGGTGTCCTCCGGCCGCATCGCCAAGAAGTCGCCGCAGGCGATGACGGTGCGAACCCCGGCTGCGGTGCTCGGCGTGCGCGGCACCGAGTTCGTCGTCTCGGTCGATGAATAGCGCCGCGCGCCGCGTCGCGCTCGCGCTTTGCGCGCTCCTCGTCGTCGCCTGCGCGGGGCCGAAGGAGTCGGTGGTTCTGCTGCCGAGCGCGTCGGGCCAGGACGCGGCCGTCGTGGTCACGCAGGGCTCGAACCAGGTCGTGCTCGCCGAGCCCTACGCCGCGGCACGCACGACCCGCGGCGGCCCCGAGCCCTTCCGGACGAACGCCGAGGAAGTCCAGGCGCGCTACGGCAGCGCACTCGCGGCGCAGCCGCTGCGGCCGGCGCAGTTCACGCTCTACTTCGTCGAAGGCAAGGACGAGTTCACCGAAGAGTCGAAGAAGATCGTCGACAGCGTCTTCGCCGAGGTCGCCCGACGTCCGGTGGCCGACGTCATGATCATCGGCCACACCGACACGGTCGGCAGCGACGCCGCCAACGACGCGCTGTCGCGCCAGCGTGCCGAGGTCGTGCGCAGCGCCTTCGTCGCGCGCGGCCTGGCGGTCGACAAGGTCGTCACGGTCGGCCGCGGCAAGCGCGAGCTCGCGGTGCCGACGGCCGACGGCGTCGCCGAGCCGCGCAACCGCCGCGTCGAGATCCTGGTGCGCTGAAGCCGGCATCGCCTATCCGCGCTCGACCGTCGCTGTCGCCCCCTGCGCCGGCGAGCCGTTCCAGCGCAGCGCCACGATCGTCATGTCGTCGCTCGGCTCGGCGCCGTCGGCGAACGCGACGACGTCCGCTTGCACGCCGGCCACGAGCTCGCGCGCGCTCGCCCCGCGCGCCGCGAGATCGACGATCACGGCCTCGGCGCGCTCGTGCCCGTAGAGCGCGCCGGCAGGATCGCTGGCCTCGGCGACGCCGTCGGTCAGCAGGCACAGCAGCTCGCCCGCGACCAGCCGCGACGATGCGCTCCGGTAGTCGAAGCCGCTCATCGCGCAGAGCGGCGGCCCGTCGCCGTCGACGATGCGCTCGGCGCCCGCCGCGCCGGGACGCACGCGGTACGGGTTGTCGTGACCCGCGTTGCAGTAGCGGAGCTCGCCGCTGCGCAGATCGACGATCGCCGCGAAGACCGAGACGAAGAGCATCTCCGCGTTGTCGCGCGACACCTCGTCGTTGGCGGCCTGCATGATGGCGCCGATGTCGGCATCCGGCGCGCGGATCATCACGCCCTTGTAGAGCGCCTTGCTGACGGCCATGAAGATCGACGCCGACAGGCCCTTGCCGGAGACGTCGCCGATCAGCAGGAACAGGCGGTCGTCGTCGAGCATGAAGAAGTCGTACAGGTCGCCGCCGACCTCGCGTGCCGGCGTCATCGCCGCGCAGAGGTCGGCGCGCGGGTCGGCGCGCAGCAGGTCGGGACGCGGCAGGGTCGAGGTCTGGATTCGCCGGGCGGCTTCGAGCTCGCCGGCGATGCGTGCGCTCTGCTCGCGCTGCGCCTGCACGACCGACTCGAGCGCCCGGCGCTCCCGGGTCGACTCGGCGAGCGCGAGCAAGAGCAGCGAGCCGAAGAGGAAGAAGAGGTACGCGGCCGGCGTCGCGACGTCGAGCAGCAGCCGCTGCGCCCGGTACGCCGCAAACGCGGCGAGCGCCACGACGACCAGCGTACCGTGCAGCAGCCACGCGAGCTGCACCGCGGTCAGGCGCGGCATGGCCCAGACCAGGAGCGCACCGAGCACGAGGACGAACAGCGCCTCCGCAGCCGGTGCCCACGACGTGCGGCGCAGCAGCGATCCGTCGAGCAGGTTCTCGAGCAGCTGCGCCTGGATCTCGCTTCCCGACATCCGCTCGCCGATCGGCGTATCGAGGAACTCCTGCACGCCGAGCGCCGTCGGCCCGACGATGACGAGCTGGCCGCGCAGCAGCGCCGGATCGACCTTGCCCTGGAGGACGTCGACTGCCGAGACGAAACGATCGGCACGGTGACGCGAGTAGTGCACCCGCACTGCGCCGTCGCGCTCGGTGCGAACGCGCGTCTTGCCGACCGTCAGGCTCGTCACCCCGCGGCCCGACGCCGTCAGCCGTACCGCAGGCGCGTGTTGCGCGACGCGCAGCATCTCGACGGCAAGCGTCGGCACCAGCGTCCCCTGGATGCTCGCCACGAGCGGGATGCGGCGGACGATGCCGCGCGTCGTGCTGGCCGAGATCAGCCCCCAGCCGCTTGCCTGCTGGTTCAGCTCGTCGATGCTGGTGAGCGCCCCCTGGTAGCCCACGAGCGGCAGCTGCGCGTCGCTGCCCGGACGCGTCGCCTGCACCGTGACCGGCGCCGCGCGCAGGAGCGCGCCGTTCTCCTCGTCGGTGCCGGCGAAGACGAGCACGCTCGGCGCGGCGGCGAGCGCAGCGCCGAGGACGGCGTCGTTCGACATCAGCGAGCGGAGCGCGGCATCGATCGAGCGGTCGCGGACCATCTCCTCGGCGAGGAGCCGCTCGGGCGAGAGCGCGTCGGGCTCCGGCATCAGGACGTTGAGGCCGATCGCCGCCGGGCCGGCTTGCTGGATCGCCTTCACGAGCTGTGCCAGACGGGTGCGCGGCCACGGCCATTGGCCGAGCGCGGTCAGGCTCTTCTGGTCGATTTCGACGACGGTCACCGGCAGCGTCGCGACCTGCCTCGGCGCGAGCGACTGGCACAGATCGAACCACGCCGACTGCAGGCGCTCGGCCCACGGCGGCTGCAGCCAGGTGAGCAGCGCGAGCGCAACGACGAGGGCCGCGCCGAAAAGCGTGATCCGGTTCGGTCCGCCGCCGGTCGATGCGCGCGCCCGGCGCGCGATCACAGCTCGATTTCCATCCCGTCGAACGCCGCGCTGACGCGCAAGGGCGGCGCCGCGCCGCGCGTGATCTCCTCGAGACGGCGCGTCTCGGCGAGCACGGCGTCGATCGCGGCGTCGTCGAAGACCGGCTCATGGTGGAACATGCACAGGTGCCTGGCGCCCGCGAGCTGGCACAGCTCGACGCCGACGACGTTGCTCGAGTGCCCCCAGTCGGCCTTGACCGAGACGGCGTCGGCGAGCGAATACATCGCGTCGAAGATCACCAGGTCGGCGCCGCCGAAGAAGCGCACGAAGCGCTCGGTGTGCTCGCGCTCGGCGAGCGGATGCTCGGAATCGGTCGAGTAGACGACGACCCCGTCGGGCCCGGCGAAGCGGTAGCAGTACGAGTCGCCGCCGTGCCGCTGCAGCATCGTCGTCACCTCGAGGCCGCAGACGTCGTACGCGCGCCCCGGCTCGAGGTGCACGAATTCCATCTTCGCTCCGAAGATCGAGAAGTCGACCGGGAACGACGGCTGCTCCTGCTGCCGGCGCAGCGCCGCTTCGAGACCGGCGTGGCCGCCGTAGATCACGACCCGGTTGCCGGGAATGAACGCCGGCACGAAGAACGGCAGCCCCATGATGTGGTCCCAGTGGGGATGCGACACGAAGATGTGGAAGGTCTGCGCGGCACCGCGTCGTCGCGCGGTCGCCGCCTGGCCGAACGGCCTGAGGCCGCTGCCCATGTCGCAGACGATGTAATCGGGTCCCCCGGTCTCGAGCTCGACGCACGAGCTGTGTCCGCCGTAGGTGCCCGCGGTAGCGAACGGCAGGCTCGCGACGAACGCTTCGAGGTCGGCTTCGCTCGCCAGCGAACGACCGCGCGCGGCGCGCAGCGCGGCGAGCAGCTTCTCGCGCACGCCGGCCGCGGTCAGCGCGACCGGCAGCGAGCCGCGCGTGCCCCAGAAGCGGACTCGCATCATGCCGACGGCGCCGGGTCCGGATCTCGACGCGCGGCCTGCGCTGCAGCGGAGCGCCGGGCGAGCGCATCGTCGACGGTGCCGGTGACGGTGAGGATGCGGTCGAAGCGGCTGATCGCGAAGATCTCGGCGACGACGCCGCCGAGCGCGGCGACGACGAGCTCGGCCTGGCGCTCGCGCATCTGCCTGGCCGCGACCATCAGGACGCGCAGTCCGACGCTGCTGATGTACTCGACCGCCGAGAAATCGAGCACGAGCGCGCCGCGACGCGCGGCGGCGTCGGCGACCAGCGGCATCAGCGCCGCCTCGAACTCCCCCGCGCTTTGATGGTCGATGCGGCCCGCGGGCGCGGCAACGACGGTGTCGGCGAGATGGCGCGTTGCGATCTGCAAGGGCATCTTCCTCCGGAGCGATGGCCGCGGCGTGCCGGCAGGGGCTGGTCAGTATAGGACCGCGGCGTCGCGCCGAGCGGCCACCGTCGACCGCGCGGCCGCTTCCTCGACGCTGCCCTTGCGATGGACGAGGCGCTGACGCGTCTACCATCGGTGCCGCACACCCGGCATCGACCCGATGAGCGAAGGCGTCCTCGCAGGCATCCGCGTCCTCGACTTCGGCCGCTTCATCGCCGGCCCGTTCTGCGGCGCGCTGCTCGCCGACCACGGCGCCGACGTGATCCGCATCGACAAGGTCCGGGGCAGCGAAGACCGCTTCGTGCTGCCGCTCGCCGCCGGCGGCGAAGGCGGCCTGTACATGCAGGTCAACCGCGGCAAGCGGTCGCTCTCGCTCGAGCCGACCACGCCCGAGGGACGCGAGATCGTGCGCAAGCTCGTCGCACGCAGCGATGTCGTGATCGCCAACATGCCGGAGTCGACCCTCCGATCGATGGGGCTCGACTACGCGAGCGTTTCGGCGATCAACCCGCGCGCGATCCTGGTCGCGACCGACGCGTTCGGCAGGACGGGACCCGACGCGCACAAGGTCGGCTTCGACGGCATCGGCCAGGCGATGTCGGGCGCGGTCTTCATGAGCGGCGACCCCGACGCGCCGCGCCGCGCCGGCGTCAACTGGGTCGACTTCGGCACCGCGATCGGCGCCGCCTTCGGCACGGTGCTCGCGCTGATGGCGCGCGAGCGGACCGGCCGCGGCCAGGAAGTCCACGGCTCGCTGATGGCGACCGCGCTCACCGTCTCCAACTCGATCCTGATCGAGCAGGCGATCGCGAAGGCCGATCGCGTGCCGCAAGGCAACCTCGGCTACAGCTCGGCGCCGGCCGACCTCTTCCGTTGCGCCGACGGTCGCTGGCTGATCGTCCAGGTCGTCGGCCAGCCGCTCTGGCAGAAGTTCTGCCGCATGCTCGGCGCCGACGACTGGCTCGCCGACCCGCGCTTCGCCGACGATCGCGGCCGCGGCGAGCACGCCCACGTCGTCAGCGAGCGCCTCGCCGCGTGGTGCGCGGCGCGTCCGCGCGCCGAGGCGTTGCGCGCGATGGAGGAAGCGCGCATTCCCGCCGGGCCGGTGCACAGCCCGCAGGAAGCGCTCGACGACGCGCACGTGCGAGCGAGCGGCGTCCTGCGCGAGGTCGCGTACCCCGGAGCAGCGCGTCCCGGGCCGATCGCCGAGACGCCGATCCGCCTGTCGGCGACTCCGGGCGCGGTCCGCGGCCGCGCGCCGCTGCTCGGCGAGCACAGCGACGCGATCCTCGCCGAGCTCGGCTACACGGAAGCGCAGATCGCGCAGCTGCGCGCGGCGAACGTCGTCTGACCGACGGCGACGCGCGCCTAGCGCTTCAGCTCGCCGCCGCGAAAGAACGCGTTCAGCTCGGGGCCCGGAGTCGCGCCCGCGAGGCCGTCGAAGCGGCCTTGCGCGAGGCCGCGCGCTGCGCGCAGGAACCCGGCCCACGCCGCGCGCGCGAGGCCGCCGCCGACGCTGATCCGGCGCACTCCCATCGCGGCGACGTCGGCGAGCGTCCAGTCGGTGGCGGCGCCGAGCAGCAGGTTGACCGGCTTGGGCTTGACGGCGGCGACGACGGCGTCGATCTGCTCGCGCGTGTGGATGCCGGGCGCGTAGAGGCAGTCGGCGCCGGCGTCGGCGTACGCCTTCAGCCGCGCGATCGTGTCGGCGAGGTCGGGCCGGCCGACGATGAAGTTCTCGGCGCGGCCGACGAGCAGCGTGTCGCCGCCGCTGCCGTCGATCGCGGCGCGCGCCGCGCGCATCCGCTCGACGGCGTCGGCGACGGCGCGCAGCGGCTGCTCGGCGTCGCCGGTCGAGTCCTCGATCGAGAGCGCGGCGACGCCGGTCGCGATCGCCATCCGCACGCTCTCGGCGACGCCTTCGGCGGTCGTCGCATAGCCGCTCTCGAAGTCGGCGTTGACCGGCAGGTCGGTCGCCTCGCAGAGCGCGCGCAGGTGCGCGAGGACGGCGTCGCGCGAGCTCGCGCCGTCGGCGCGGCCGGTCGACCACGCGAAGCCCGAGCTCGTGCTCGCGA
>DASSRF010000207.1:0-13902 GCA_035701945.1 Caldimonas sp.
GAGGCACGCGAAGCGGTGAAACGTGTCGCTCGTTTGGATCGGGACGGCAGGGCGCCCTGTTTTGCGGAAGTAAAGGAGGAGGGCCGGCCGTTCAGGCCAGGCCCGGGGGACATGGAGCAAAACAGGGCGCCCTGTCGGCCCGATCCCGTGCAGCTATAGCAACTGCTCCGGAACGAACCACCCCAGCAGCATGTTGTGCACCCGGAGCCAGAAGGTCGACTCGGGCTCGACGCCGAGCACCGTCTCCTTGTCCTCGTCCATCGTCAGCCACTGCAGCTCCGACGTGCCGGGCTCGAGGCGCAGCCGGTACGCGCCTTCGAGCTTCGAGATGTTGATGACGCGCAGCAGCTCCTTGGCGAGCGCGCGGCTGTCGATGAACATGCCGAACTCGGTGTTCGTGCTCGCCGAGCGCGGGTCGAGGTTCATCGAGCCGATGAAGATGATGTGCTTGTCGATCACCGCGGTCTTGGCGTGCAGCCGGCCGAGCGACGAGCCGAACATGCCGAGCCGCTTGGTCTGCTGCGTGCGCGTCGGGCTCAGCTCGTAGAGGTCGACGCCGGCCGCGAGCATCCGCTCGCGGTAGCGCGAGTAGCCGGTGTGGACGAGCGGCTCGTCGGTCGCGGCGAGCGAGTTGGTGATCACCGTGACCTTGACCTTGTCGCGCTGCAGGTTCCGGAACGACTCCATGCCGAGCTCGCCGGGGATCATGTACGGCGACGTCAGCACGAGGTCGTCCTTGGCCTGCCAGACCGTCATCATCACGTCGTTGGTGACGCTCATCTCGAACGCGATCTTGGGCGTCATCGCGAGCAGCTTCTCGGGCGGGTCGGCGAACGCGCGCGCCGTTCCCCACTGCAGGCCGAGCTGGCCGGCGTCGAGGTCGTCCGAGAGCGGGCCGTAGCCGAGGACGTCGGTCGACGGCAGCTCGATCGGCTCCATCGTCGCCTGCGCCGCGATGGCGTCGTCGAACGCCTTCGCGCGCGCCGTCTTGTCGCCGAGGGGCTCGCCGACGGCCTCGATCGGATAGACGACCTCGCTGTTCCAGTAGCGGTCGAAGATCGCCGACATCGAGCGCACGACCGCGCCCATGACGAACGCGTCCATGTCGATGAAGTTGGCGTCGTGCGCGCGCAGGAAATATTCGTCGGCGATGTTGCGCCCGCCGGCGACCGCCATCACGCCGTCGGCGATGAAGAGCTTGTTGTGCATGCGGTGGTTGAGCCGGCCGAAGTCGAAGATCGACGCCGTGTAGCGGCCGCCGGGACCCGAGCCGCGGTTGCAGCAGAACGGGTTGAAGAGACGCACCTCGACGTTCGGGAACGCCGCGAGGCCGCGCAGCAGCGGGTCGGAGCGCTGCGTGTAGAGGTCGTCGACGAGGAGGCGCACGCGCACGCCGCGCTGGCTCGCGTCGCGCAGCGCCGCGAGCAGCAGCCGCCCGGTCGAGTCGTTCTCGAGCTGGTAGTACTGGACGTCGAGCGACGTCGCAGCGCGTTGCGCGAGCTGCAGCCGGGTGTCGAGCGAGTACGCGCCGAGCGGCAGCAGTCGCACGCCGGTCTGCTCCGGCGACGGCGAAGAGCGCTCGGCGATCCTGACGAGCGGGCTCGCGGGATCGGGCGGCAGCGCGACCGTGTCCGTCTTGCCGACGTTGGTCGGCAGCGACCCGCAGCCCGCGAGCAGCGCTGCGCCGGCGACGAGCGCGGCAGCCGCGAGGCGGGCGGCGAGCGCGCGCCCTTTCTCGTAAGATGAAGAGCGCCGATGCGACCTGCCGGAGGCGGTCATGAAGAAGAGTCTCGCGTCCATCCTGCTGTCGATCTCGCTCGCGACGCCTTCATACGCAGCGCTCGATGTCGGAGATGCAGCGCCAAACTTTACAGTCCAGGCGGCGCTCGGCGGCAAGGTGTACAGCTTCAGGCTCTCCGACTCGCTCGCCAAGGGGCCGGTCGTGCTCTATTTCTTCCCGGCGGCGTTCTCGGTCGGGTGCTCGATCGAGGCGCACGAGTTCGCCGAGTCGATGGCCAAGTTCGAGGCGCTCGGCGCGACCGTGATCGGCGTCTCGTCCGACGACATCGACACGCTCGGCAAGTTCTCGGTGCAGGCGTGCCAGGGCCGCTTTCCGGTCGCCTCCGACAGCACGCAGGCGGTGATGAAGTCGTACGACGCGGTGATGCAGACGCGGCCCGACTACGCCAACCGCGTCTCGTACGTCATCGCGCCGAACGGCAAGGTCGTCTACAACTACCAGAGCTTGAACCCGAGCCGCCACGTCGAGAAGACGCTCGCCGCGCTGCGCGACTGGAACCAGGCGAAGAAGTGACACACGGCGGCCGCGAGGCCGCCGCGGGTCATCCTGAGCGCAGCGAAGGATCGCGTCGCGATTCGCAGCGCCCGTTGCGACCTGTTGCCAACAGTGCACGCTTTGTCGATCCGCAGCCGGCATGGCGATTGCGTCAACGCGCCGATCGGCTGGCAGACTCGGCCGTCGGGAGGTGATCGATGGCCAAGACGACGAATTCCGCGCTGGCGCGGCCGCTGAAGCTCTACGCGACCGGCCACGCCGTCCTGCTCGCCGGCGCCGGGGCGATGCACGCGACCGGCTCGATGCTGCCGATGGCGTTCGCCGCGTCGGCGTGCCTGATGCTGACGGTGCCGCTCGTCCGCCACTTCCTGCGCCCGGCGCGCGAACGCCGCTGACGCGGAGCGCGTAGGAGAGCGCCGACGCCGGCACCGGCGTCGAGACGACCGCGCCCGACGGCCGCTTCCGCTTCGGTCGCGCGGCGGCCGGCGCGATCCTCCGGTCTTCACACGACCAGGAGCGATCGCATGGACACCAACGAACCGATGCTGACCGGGCTCTTTCGCGACCGCGAGAGCGCCGAGCGCGCGTACCAGTCGGTCTCCGACCGCGGCTACGGCCGCGACGACGTCAACGTCGTGATGTCCGACGAGACGCGTCGGCGCCATTTCAGCGGGCCGAACGCCGACGGCCGCGACAGCGTGTTCGGCACCAAGGCCGCCGAAGGCGCGGGCATCGGCGGCGCGATCGGCGGCAGCATCGGCGCGATCGCCGCGGCGATCGCCGCGGTCGGCACGACCGTCGCGTTGCCGGGCCTCGGCCTCGTCATCGCCGGGCCGCTCGCGGCCGCGCTCGCGGGTGCCGGTGCCGGCGCAGCGACCGGCGGCATCATCGGCGCGCTGATCGGCTGGGGCATCCCCGAAGAGCGCGTCCGCCTCTACGACGAAGGCATCCGCGAAGGCGGGATCCTGATGGCCGTGCGTCCTCGCAACGAGGAAGACGCGACCCACTTCGAGGACACCTGGAAGGCCAACCGCGGCGAGCACGTCTATCGGTAGACGTCGCGGTTTCGATCCGCGATCTTCGCGCGCACGCGCTCGGCGAGCTCGGCGCCGCGCGGCGACGGCGATTGCGGCGCGAGGCGCAGCGCGCGCGGCACGACCGGGTCGCCGCCCTGCGCGAGCGCGCCGCGATCGAGCGGGACGACGGGCGCCGCCGCCGTCGCCGACGGCTGCGCGCGCGGCGTCGCCGCCGCGGCGAGCTCGCGCGGCCCGGGCAGCGCCTGCGCCGGAATCGCTTCGCCGCGCACGAACGCGCGAACGTCGTCGCGCAGCCGGGCGCGCGAACCGTCGTCGAGGTACGTCATGTGGCCGCCGGAATAGACGCGCCGGAAGACGTTGCCTTGCGGCCCGAGCCGATCGAGGTCGAGCTCGGTCTGCAGGAACGGCGTCGCCAGGTCGTGGTAGCCGGCGAGCGAGAGGACGCGCAGCGTCGGCGAGCGCACCAGCGCGGCCGCGAGGTCGGGGATCGTGTCGGGCAGTGCGCGGCCGTCGTGGCCGAAGTTCCAGTTGGCGAGCGCGTCGGCGAGCAGCGTGTACGGCGCGGTCGCGCTGTAGCCGAGCTCGTCGCGCAGCAACGACTGCACCGCCGCGGTGAACGGCGCGGTGATCAGCGCCGACGACGGATCGCCCGACGCCGCGAGCGCGCTGCCGCTGGCGGCGACGATGCGGGCGTCGTAGCGGCCCACCAGCCGGCCGGGCAGGACGAGGCTGCGGTACGAGAGCGGGTCGAGATCGAAGTTCGCGTTCCAGAGCGCCTGCGGCGCGCCGGTCAGCGCGACGAGCTCGTCGACGATGCCCGCGGCGGGCGGCGCGTGAACGGCGAGGAAAGCGTCGACCGCCGGACCGTAGACGCCGATCGCGAAGCTGCGCAGCGTCGCCGCGAACGCGTCGGCGTCGCCCGGCGGCGGCGAGACGAGGCCGTGCCACGCGCCGACCTCGCCGTAGCTCGGCACGAACCCCTCGCAGCTGACCTCGCCGGGATCGAAGACGTCGCAGTTGCTGTTGTAGTCGAGCACCGACGACAGCAGGACGACGCCGTCGAGGCGCATCCCGGCCGCGAGCATGAGCTCGGCGAGGACGGCGGCGCGCGTCGTTCCGTACGACTCGCCGAACACGAACGTCGGCGACGCCTGCCGCTGGTGCACCGCGACGTAGCGCGCGATGAAGTCGCGCATCACGGCGGCGTCGCCGTCGACGCTCCAGAAGCTGCGGTTGACGTACGGCGCGACGGCGGTCGAGTAGCCGGTGCCGACCGCGTCGACGAAGACGAGATCGGCGACGTCGACGAGCGTCTCGGCGTTGTCGACGAGCTGGAACGGCTGCGGCACCGCGAGCGACGGCGCGCTGGTGACGACGCGCCGCGGCGCGAACGAGCCGAGGTGCAGCCACACCGTCGCCGACCCCGGGCCGCCGTTGAAGAAGAAGACGAGCGGCCGCGCCGCGCCCGGCTGCGTGTACGCGACGTAGAACATCGATGCTTCGGTCGCGCCGCTCTTCGCGTCGCGGGCGTCGAGATGGCCCGCGGCCGCGATGTAGGCGAGCGGGCCCGACGCGGTCGCGATCGTGTGCGCGGTGATCGTCGCCGCTTCGCTCGATGCCGCGAGCGAGCCGGTCGGCGCGCCCGAATACGGCGTCGTGTCGCCGCCGGTGCCCGGCGGCGTCGCGGTCGTCTCGCCGCCGCCTCCGCCGCCTCCACCGCAGGCGGCGAGCGCGAGCGCGAACGCGAGGACGACGGCGAGACCGAGGCGGCGCATGCGGCGATTCTCGTCGAGCGCCGCGCTCGCGATTGCGCTACAACGCCGAGGTCCGGCCACGGAGGAGTCGCTCGATGAGAGGAGCCCTGCTGCTCGCGTTCGCGTTGTGCGTTGCCGCCGCGTTCGCGCAGAGCCCGCCGCCGCCGATGCGCTTGCGCGGAACGATCGAGAAGGTCGACGCGACGTCGATCGTGCTCAAGGAGCGCAACGGGCAGACGACGACGCTCGCGGCCGCGAGATGACGCTGCGCTACCAGGGCGGCGAGAAGACGATCGTCGTTCCCGACGGCATCCCGGTCGTCACGCTCAAGCCCGCCGACCGCTCGCTCCTCGTCCCCGGCGCCAAGGTCCTCGTCAGCGCGCAGGTCCGCAACGGCACGCCGACGGCGTTGCGCGTCACCGCGGGCAGGAACGGCTTCGCGCCGCCGATGTGAACGATTCCTAGCGCGACCAGGTGTCGCGCAGCGTCGTCGTGCGGTTGAAGACCGGCCGCTCGGCGGTGTGGTCGACCGCGTCGGCGACGAAGTAGCCGTGGCGCTCGAACTGGAAGCGGTCGCCCGGCCTTGCGTTGCGCAGCGACGGCTCGACGAAGCCCGAGACGATCGTCCGGCTCGCCGGGTTGAGGCTGGCCTTGAAGTCCTTGCCGCCGCTGTCGGGATGCGCGTCGACGAAGAGGCGGTCGTAGAGGCGCACTTCGGCGGCGATCGCGTCGTCGGTCGCGAGCCAGGTCAGCGTGCCCTTGACCTTGACCGCGTCGGCGCCCGGCGTTCCGCTCTTGGTGTCGGCGACGATCGTCGCGAGCACCTTCGTGACGACGCCGTTCGCATCCTTCTCGGCGCCGCTGCACTCGATGACGTAGCCGTGCTTGAGCCGGACGCGGTTGCCCGGATACAGGCGGAAGAACCCCTTCGGCGGCACCTCGGCGAAGTCGTCGCGCTCGATCCAGAGCGTCGGCCCCATCCGGATCTCGCGCAT
The DNA here is from genome assembly GCA_035701945.1 of Caldimonas sp. GTDB lineage: Bacteria > Pseudomonadota > Gammaproteobacteria > Burkholderiales > Burkholderiaceae_C > Schlegelella_A. Next base: position 6,083 of record DASSRF010000207.1, read on the forward strand.
GCCGAGCTCGGGCCGCTGCGGATGCACGGGCGCGCGGCACGGCTCGCGGTGCGCGGCGTCGCCGCCGAACGTCTCGGCCCAGTTGGTGAGCTCGAGCCGGAGCGGATCGAGCACGGCAAAAGCGCGCGGCGCCTTCGGGTCGAGGTCGTCGCGCAGCGCGAGCTCGAGGCTCGCGTAGTCGGTCCAGCCGCCGGCCTTGCTGGTGCCGGCGCGCTCGCAGAGCAGCCGGATCGATTCGGGCGTGTAGCCGCGCCGGCGCAGGCCCGCGATCGTGGGCAGCCGCGGGTCGTCCCAGCCGTCGACGATGCCCTCGTCGACGAGCTGCCTGAGCCTGCGCTTGCTCGTGACGACGTAGCTGACGTTCAAGCGCGCGAACTCGTACTGGTGCGGCCGCGGCTGCGCGAGCAGGCCGAGCTCGCACAGCGTGTCGAGCAGCCAGTCGTAGAACGGCCGCTGGTCCTCGAACTCGAGCGTGCAGATCGAGTGGGTGATGTTCTCGAGCGCGTCCTCGATCGGATGCGCGTACGTGTACATCGGGTAGATGCACCAGCGGTCGCCCGTGTTGTGGTGCGTCGCGCGCTTGATGCGGTAGAGCGCCGGGTCGCGCAGGTTGATGTTCGGGCTCGCCATGTCGATCTTCGCGCGCAGCACCGCGGCGCCGTCGGCGAGCTCGCCGTTCTTCATCGCCCGCAGCCGCGCCAGGTTCTCGGCCGGCGTGCGGTCGCGGTACGGGCTGTTCGTTCCCGGCGTCGCGAAGTCGCCGCGCGTCGCCCGCATCTCCTCGGCGCTCTGCTCGTCGACGTACGCCTTGCCAGCCTCGACGAGCGCCTCGGCGGCGCGGTACATGAAGTCGAAATAGTCGCTCGCGAAGTAGAGGTGGCTCGTCGTCGCCTCGTCGGGGCGGCCCGGCTCGGGCGCATGCCAGTCGAAGCCGAGCCAGCGCACCGCGTCGACGATCGCGTCGACGTACTCCTGCTCTTCCTTCTCGGGGTTGGTGTCGTCGAAGCGCAGGTGGCAGATGCCGCCGTACTCCTCGGCGAGGCCGAAGTTGAGGCAGATGCTCTTGGCGTGGCCGATGTGCAGGTAGCCGTTCGGCTCGGGCGGGAAGCGGGTGCGGATCTTCGCCGGATCGGGCGGCGCCGCCGCGTGGTGCGCGGCGTCGCCGGGCGTCCCGGCGAAGCGCCGGCCGGCGTAGGTGCCCTCGGCGAGGTCGCGCTCGACGATCTGGCGCAGGAAGTTGCTGGCGGGTGGTGCGGCGGCTTCCCTGGAGTGGCTCATGCGTCGGCTCGAAGCCGGCCCATTCTAAGGAGCCGGGTCGCGACCGCCCGTCGCGACGCCGGGCGGCACCGCTGGTGCATCGGGCAGCAAAGCTTTACCTTCGGCAACGCGCGGTGGTCAACAACCGCCACAGTCGTGTCGTTCAATGGGGCATGCACGCATCGGCGTGCGCTGTCACGGATCCAGCCATGAAGCGTCTTTTCCTGATCGTCCCCGCCGCCGCGGCGCTCTTCGCCGCCTCCGCCGCCCAGGCCGGCGGCGTCAGCTGGTCGGTCGGCGTCAGCGTCCCGCCCGTCGCGACCGTCGTCACCAGCGGCCCGGCCTGGGGCCCCGCGCCCGTTCGCGTCGTTCCCGGGGCGGTGGTGTACTCGACTCCGGCGTACGCGCCGGCGCCGATCGTCTACGACGAGCCGTACATCGCTCCGTATCCGGTCCCGTACGTCGCGCCTCGGATCGGCTACTGGGCCCCGCCGGTCGTCGTCGCGCCGCGCCATCGCTACTGGGGGCCGCACCGCCACTGGGCGCCCGTGCCGCACCGCGGCTGGGACCGCCACGGCCACCGCTGACGAGCGCGAACGCTGAGGGCGGCGCGGGTCGCGCCGCCGGGTGCGCTGCGCCCGCGATTCGACGACCGCTCGGCGCGGCGGCGCGGCGAAGTGCACGACGCGCGCATTGCATCGCGCCGCTCCTGAAGCGAGCGCCGGGCGCCGCCGCTATATTGGCCTCGACCGCATGGTGCGGAGGAGAGGCGGATGTCCCGGTTCGATCGGCGGCGCGCGCGCTGCCGGACGGCGGCCCTGGTCGCGAGCGCGATGCTCGGCGCGTGCGCCGTGCCGCAGTCGATCCTGCCGCCGTCGATGCGCAAGCCCGCGCCGTCGACGCCGGTCACCGCCAACGTCCCGGCCCCGCCGCGCAGCGCATCGCCGCCGACGGCCGCGGCGAGCGCCGCGCGGGCGGCGTCGGCGCCGACGGCGGTCGCGTCGCCGGTGAGCTCGCCGTCGAGCGCCGTCGTCACTCCGCTGCCGGCCCCGAGCGTTCCCGCTGCGATCGCAGCGCGCTTCCCCGAGCCGGCGGTCAGCTTCGCGACGCCGGCGTTCGAGCCCGGGCGCACCGCCTTCACGACCAACGCCGAGCTCGGCACGATCCTGCGCGGCCTGCAGCGCGGGGCGACGCTCGGCGAGCACGCGACCGACGTCAACGTGCTCTCGCTCGGCGTCTCGCAGCGCGGCGACCCGATCGACGCGATCGCGTTCACGCGGCCGCCGGCGACGCCCGCGATCGCGCGGCGGCCGACCGTCGTCCTCCTCGCCGGCCAGCACGGCGACGAGCCCGCAGGCAGCGAAGCGCTCATCGTCGTCGCCCAGGAGCTCGCCGCGGAGCGGCTCGCGAACGTCCTCGATCGCGTCGACGTCGTCGTGCTGCCGCGCGCGAATCCCGACGGCGCGGCGGCGTTCACGCGCAACGCCGCCGACGGCACCGACGTCAACCGCGACCACCTCCTGCTGAACACTCCCGAGGCGCGGGCGATCGTCAAGCTGCTCGTCGACGTCCAGCCGATCGTCGTCGTCGACCTGCACGAGTATCCGGTCACCCCGGCATTCACCGCCAAGTTCGGCGGCGTCCAGCGCTTCGACGCGCTGATCCAGTACGCGACCGCGCCGAACGTTGCGGCGTTCGTGACCAAGGCCGCCGAGGAGTGGTTCCGGGTTCCGCTGATCGCCGGCCTGCGCAGCGCCGGCATGACGGTCGACTGGTACGCGACGATGTCGGCCGATCCCGCCGATCGCACGCTGACCATGGGCAGCGTCGGCGCGCAGGTCGGACGCAACGCGAGCGGCCTGCGCAACGCGGTGAGCCTGCTCGTCGAGACGCGCGGCGGCGGCATGGGCCGCGTCGACCTGAAGCGGCGCGTCAACACCGACGTCACCGCCGTCCGCAACGTGCTCGCGAGCGCGGCGCGGCACGCCGACGACCTCGTCAAGCTGCGCCAGTTCGTCGAGCGCGACACGATCGCGCTCGCGTGCCGCGGCGACGTCGTCCTCGAGGCGGCGCCGACGGCGAGCGAATACACGACCTCGATGCTCGATCCGGCGACCGGCGAGGTGCGTCGCCTGAACGTCTCGTGGCTGTCGGCGCTGCAGCTGCGCGCGCTGAAGACGAGGCCGCGGCCGTGCGGCTACTGGCTCGCCGCGAGCGAGACCGAGGCAGTGCGGCGGCTGCGCCTGCTCGGCATCGACGTGCAGCGCCTCGACGAGCTCGGCGAGCTGCGCGGCGAGAGCTACCGCCTCGTCGCGCGCGAGCCGGTCGGCCCCGAGGCGGCGGCGTCGAATGCAGGCGCCGCGACGCGGCTCAAGGTGCAGATGCTGCCGACGCTGCTCGACGTCCCGGTCGGCAGCTACTACGTCTCGCTCGAGCAGCCGCTCGCGAACCTCGCCGTCGCGGTGCTCGATCCCGAGTCGCCGGCGGGCTTTGCCGCCAACGGCATCATCGCCGACGTCGAGCACGAGGCGCGCATCCTGGGCCGTCCGCAGATCCGCACGACCGCGATCCCGTAGCGGGAGCGCGCCGCAGGGCTGTAAGGATCGCCGCTGCCGACGCGACTGCCGATCTGCCACGGAGGTCTTGCATGGACATCGAAGCGATCGCGCCGCCGGCAGCAGCCGTCGTCGCGCGCCCAGCGCGCCGCGTCTACCGGCATCGGCTGCCGGTGCGCGTCATGCACTGGATCAACGTCGTCTGCATGACGGTGCTGCTGATGAGCGGACTCAACATCTTCAACGCCCATCCGGCGCTCTACTGGGGCGACGGCTCGTCGTTCGCGACGCCGTGGGTCTCGGTCGGCGCGCGCAACACGCCGAACGGCCCGGTCGGCTACACGCGCATCGGCGGCACCGAGTTCGACACCACCGGCGTCCTCGGCCTGTCGCCGACCGGGGCCGACCGCCGGCCGACGGCGCGCGCGTTTCCGTCGTGGGCGACGATTCCGGGCTGGTACTCGCTCGCGACGGCGCGCCACTGGCATTTCTTCTTCGCCTGGCTGTTCGTCGTCAACGGCATCGCGTACGTGCTCTACACGCTGCTCAGCCGTCACCTGACGAAGGACCTGATCCCGACCCGCGACGAGCTGAGGAACATCGGCCGCTCGATCGTCGACCACCTGAAGCTCAGGCACCCGACCGGCGAGGCGGCGACGCGCTACAACGTGCTGCAGAGCCTCACGTACCTGATCGTCGTCTTCGTCCTGCTGCCGCTCGTCGTCGTCTGCGGCCTCGCGCTGTCGCCGACGCTCAACACCGTCCTCACCGGCTGGGTCGACCTGCTCGGCGGCCGCCAGTCGGCGCGGACGCTGCACTTCCTCGCCGCGTTCGGCCTCGTGCTCTTCGTCGTCGTCCACGTCGCCGAGGTCTTCATCGCCGGCGTCTGGAACGAGATGCGATCGATGGTCACCGGCTGGTACACGATCCCCGAGGACCGCGCGAAGAAGGAGGCGCAATCGTGAGCAAGACGTTCACCCTCATGCGCGCGCGCGACCGCGACCGCAGGCGCGTGCTGCGCGGCGCGGTCGCCGCGGCGGGCTCGGCGCTCCTCGCCGGCTGCGACCGTCTGTCGAGCAACGGTTCGTTCCTCGAGACGCTGCAAGGCGCCGAGCACCTCAACCGCGCGATCGCCAAGGTCGTCGCGCCGCGGCCGGCGATGGCGCAGGAGTTCGGCGAGCGCGACGTCGCGAAGACGTTCCGCGGCAACGGCACGCTCAGCCCGCGCGACGCCGACTACGTCGCGTTGCGCGACGGCGGCTTCGCCGACTATCGCCTCCAGGTCGGCGGCCTCGTCGCCAGGCCGCTCGAGCTTTCGCTCGCGCAGCTGCGCGCGCTGCCGTCGCGAACGCAGATCACGCGCCACGACTGCGTCGAGGGCTGGAGCTGCATCGGCAAGTGGAAGGGCGTGCAGCTCGGCCGCATCCTCGAGATGGCCGGGCCGAAGCCGGAAGCGAAGTTCGTCGTCTTCCGCTGCTTCGATTCGATGGACGGCCTCTCGATCGACGGCCGCGACTCGCGCTACTACGAGTCGATCGACCTCGACGACGCCCACCACGCGCAGACGATCCTCGCCTACGAGCTCAACGACAGGCCGCTGCCGGTGACCAACGGCGCGCCGCTGCGCTGCCGAGTCGAGCGCCAGCTCGGCTACAAGATGGCCAAGTACGTCCGCGCGATCGAGCTGGTCGAGTCGTACGCCGCGATCCGCGGCGGCAACGGCGGCTACTGGGAGGACCACGGGTACGAGTGGTACGCCGGGATCTGATCGCGCAGTTGCGGCCGCCCGGCGCCGCGATCACGGCTTGCGGAAGTGCTGGATCCGCAGCGGCAGGCTCAGACGCGTCGAGCCTGCCAGCGCCTCGCGCAGTGTGCGCGCCGCCGACTCCCAGGAACCGTCGTCGTTGGGCGCCATGTTGACGAGGAAGGCGAGCAGTTGCGCTCCCTTGCGAACCGCTTCGTCGCTGACCAGGTTGTTCGCCTCCTGCAGCTGATTCCACTGCGCGTCCGAGAGCGACGGCAAGGCGAGGATGAGCTCGCCGGAGCGTTCGGCCGTCGGCTGCAACGTCAGCCGCTGCGCCGCGAGCTCGGTGAGGCCGACGACGTCGCACAGCCGCGATCCCGGAGTGGCCGCCGAAAGCTGCTTCAGGACCGGGCTGCGATCCCAGTCGGTGTGGAAGAGGATCGCACCTTGCTTGAGCCTGCCTTCCGCGACCCACTTGAGCAGGCACGCGATCTCGTCCGCGGGACGGTCGGAGAAGTAGAGGCTGTGGAAGGCGAGCGCGAGGTCGTACGTCGACGGATCGTCCCACTCGATGAACTCGCTCCAGCGCTGGTTGATCTGGCGAAAGACGATTCCCGGGTGCTGACGCGTCAGCTCGTCGCGCAGCGTCGCCGCGAGGGCGACGCTCGGCTCGACCGCCGTGTACCTGAAGGGCTGGAACTTCGACGTCTTGAGCTTGTCGAGCAGCGCCGAGCTGAGGCGACCGTTGCCCGGCCCGATGTCGAGCACCGCCTTCACCTCGCGATCGAGTGCCCCGCTCGCGAGTTGTCCGTCGACGAACTCGCGAAGGAGCGCGAACTCGGCCGCCTTCTCGTCGGACGCCTTGAGGAACGCCGCGTACCAGTCGGCGTAGTCCTTGCTGAAGCGAACCGGGTGCTTCGCCGTCCAGTTCGGCGGGGCGAGGTTCTCTCGCACCGCGACGTGGAGGAGATGCCATTTCGCGAGCTGGCGTCGTCGTTCGAACTGCTCGTTGGTCAAGGTCGCCAACGAAGCCGTCTCCAGCGCCTCGATCGTCTCGTCGGCGCCGCCCGGCGCCCGCTTGCCGGGCGCGGTGTTGCTCGCCTCGTAGTCGGCCAGGAATGAGGCGTCGACGCGGACCGAGCGCGTCTCGACCTCCTGGCTCGGCTCCTTGTAGTCGCCAGCGATGCTGATCGGCATGCGTTTCGCACGGCCGTCGACGCGGTACGAAGCGCGCGACGCGATCTCGCGCGCCGGCCCCGTGTCCTCGTTGAACCAGAACGTCAGCGTGTCGCGCTCCCACGCCGAGAACTCGCTCGACCACGGCGCGAGCGGATGCTCGGTCCGTGCGTCCCACGACAGGCCGCTCACCTTGTGCTGACCATGCTCGAACGAGATCGTGATGAAGCTGAAGTTCGCCGCGCGCCGCGCGTCGCCGTGGCCGACGAGGCCGACGTCGACCCAGGCGCCCTCGATGTACGAACTGTCGAACAGCGCGAGCATGCGGCGCAACTTGCGGCTCGCGGCGTAGAAGAAGTCGAGCAGGTAGTCGACCGCGATCAGCGCGACGACGGTGATCGCCACCATCAGGACGCCGGCGACGACGATCAAGCCCGGGTAGAGCGAGTCGGGCCAGACGTGCTTCCAGAGCAGCCCGAAGCCGGTTGCGCACACCGCGATCACGGCGCGGCGCACCACGTAGCCGATGTGCTGGTCGTTCCCCTTCTTCAAGCGCGCGGCCCGGATCGAGTCTGCGGCGGCGATGTCGCCCCGCGCTCAGCGCCGCGACTTGCCGCCCAGGATGCCGCCGAGCACGCCGCGGATGATCTCTCGGCCGACGCTCGAGCCGATCGTGCGCACCGCCGATCGCGCCGCCGCTTCGGCGAGGCCTTCGTGCTTGCCGCCGCGCGGGCCCGTCGAGCCGAAGAGGACGTCCTTGAGGCCGTCGAGCATGCCGCCGCCGGCGGCGCTTCCGCCCGCCGCGGTCGTTCCCGGCAGCGCAGCGCCCGCGGCGCCGCCCGAGGTTGCGGCGCCGGCGGTCGCTTGCGCAGTCGCGGTCCGGCTCGTCAGCTTCTCGTACGCCGACTCGCGGTCGACCGCCTTCTCGTAGACGCCGACGACGAGCGAGCCGGCGATCAGCGCCTTGCGCTCTTCGTCGCTGTTCGGGCCGATGCGGCTCGCCGGCGGCACGACGAAGGCGCGCTCGGTGACCGACGGTCGCCCCTTCTCGTCGAGCAGGCTGATCAGGGCCTCGCCGACCGCGAGCT
>DASSRF010000208.1:0-2261 GCA_035701945.1 Caldimonas sp.
AGGACGCGACCCGGTACCTGCCGGGTCGCTTTCTCGGCCTCTACGGTCTCGAGGCCTGGTCGGCCGACGGCCGGCACCGCTGGTTCGTCGAACTCGCCGAGACCATCTGCGGCGCGGTGCTCGAGCATCATCCGATGCGGCCGTGCGCCTACCAGAACCACGCGTATCCCGAGGGCTACGCGAGCGCGGGCCGCTGGCTCGGTGCGTCGCAGGGCGCCGACGCGCGCCTGCTCACGGTGGGCTGGATCGCCGCGGCGCAGGGGACCTCGCTGCGGTTGCACGCGGGCCGGATCGGGACCCGGGTCGGCGTCGTCGGCGCCGAGCTCGATCCCGCGAGTGCAGGCCGCATCGTCGGGTTCGATGCGCGCCAGTCGTGGTCGTGGGAGAACGTCGTCTTCACCGCCGAGGCCGACTGGTTCACGGTCGATGCCTTGCAGCGCCGGAATTCGCCGGCCCGGCTGGGACTGACGGTGCAGGTGCCCTTCTGAGCGGCCGAGCCCGACGCGCGCGGCGCCTTGCGATCGGCGGGTGCGCCCGGGACCGATTCAGGCCGCTGCGACGTGGGCAGCGTGCGCCGCGCGCGGCCCGCCGCGCAGCAGGAAGTGCGAGAGCGCGGGGATGAGAATGACCGCGCCGACCATGTTCCAGACGAACATGAACGCGAGCAGGATCCCCATGTCGGCCTGGAACTTGATCGGCGACAGCGCCCACGTCGCGACGCCGGCGGCGAGGGTGACACCGACGAGGACGACGACCTTGCCGGTGAACTGGAGCGCGCGCCGGTAGGCTTCCGCGAGCGGAACGCCGACGCGCTGCTGCGCGAGTTGCACCGAGAGCAGGTAGAGCGCGTAGTCGACGCCGATGCCGACGCCGAGCGCGACGACCGGAAGCGTCGCGACCTTGACGCCGATGCCGAGCGCGACCATCAGCGCCTCGCAGAGCACCGACGTGATGACGAGCGGAACGACGGCGACGACGACGGCACGCCAGCTGCGGAAGGTGACGAAGCAGAGCGCGATCACCGCCGCGTAGACGAGGAGCAGCATCTCGACCCACGCCTTGCGGACGACGATGTTGGTCGCGGCGTCGATCCCCGAGCTGCCTGCGGCGAGCAGGAACTTGCGCTCGGGAGTGCTGTGCTCGTCGGCGAACTTGCTGCTCGCGGCGACGACGCGGTCGAGCGTTTCGGCGCGGTGGTCCGACAGGTACGCGATCACCGGCATCACCGAGCAGTCGGTGTTGAAGAGGTCGGGGTTGTTGACGCTCGCCTGCTGCGCGCCGTAGTTCAGCACGTCCTGGTTGCGCGCGATCGTCAGCCACTTCGGGCTGCCCTCGTTGCTGCCGGCGGTGATCTGGCGCACCGCGTTGGTCAGCGCCGAGGTCGTCTGCACGCCGGGAACCTGCTGCAGCTCCCACGCGAGGCGGTCGGCCTCGACGAGCGTCTGGTACTTGAGGCAGCCTTCCTTCTCGGTCTTGACGATGACGGCGAAGGTGTCGCTCGTCAGCGTGTAGTGGCCGGTGACGTAGGCGTTGTCGCGGTTGTAGCGCGAGTCGGCGCGCAGCTCGGGAGCGCCCGGGTCGAGGTCGCCGATCTTGAGGTGGCGGCTGACGAGCCAGCCGCCGGCGACGAGGAGCGCCGACGCGACGACCGCGATCAGCGCGCGGCGCGGCTCGACGAAGCGCGCGAGCATGGCGAACACCCGGTCGAAGCCGCGGCTGCCTTCGCCGCGCTGCGCCGCGTTCGCACGCGCGATCGCCTGCGGCCCGACGCCGACGTAGCTGAGCAGCACCGGCAGCAGGATCAGGTTGGTGAAGATGAGCACGGCGACGCCGATGCTCGCCGTCAGCGCGAGGTCCTTGATGACGGCGATGTCGATCACCATCAGCACCGCGAAGCCGACCGCGTCGGCGACGAGCGCCGTCACGCCGGCGAGGAAGAGCCTGCGGAACGTGAGCCGCGCCGCGACGAGCTTGTCCGCGCCGGCGGCGATGTCCTGCGTGATGCCGTTCATCTTCTGCGCGCCGTGGCTGACGCCGATCGCGAAGACGAGGAACGGAACGAGGATCGAGAACGGATCGAGCTCGAAGCCGAGCGCGGCGACGATGCCGAGCTGCCAGACGACGGCGACCAGCGAGCACGCGAGGACGAGCGCCGTCGAGCGCACGCAGCGCGTGTACAGCCAGATGATGCCGGCGGCGATCGCCGCGGCGAGGCCGAAGTAGAGCGCGACCTGCACCAGGCCGTCGATCAGGTCGCCGAC
>DASSRF010000209.1:0-3974 GCA_035701945.1 Caldimonas sp.
GTCGTCGGCCTCGCGCATCGTCGGCGCGAAGCTGCCGATGAGATCGAGATGGCTGCCGGCGCGCAGCCACTTGCCGCGCACGATCGGCTCGCGCGCGAGCGTCGCGCAGCTGACGATGTCGGCGTCGGCGACCGCGGCCTCGACGCTCGTCGCGGCGCGCGCGTCGAAGCCTTGTGCCGCGAGCTCGTCGGCGAGCGCCTGTGCGCGCGCCGGCGAGCGCGCCCACACCGCGACGCGCTCGATCGGCCGGCAGACGCGGTGCGCCTCGGCGAGCAGGCGGGCGACGCGGCCGGCGCCGACGATCGCGAGGTTGCGGGCGTCGGCGGGCGCCAGCCACGACGCAGCGAGCGCCGACGTCGCCGCCGTTCGGCGCGCGGTGATCTCGTCGCCGTCGAGCCAGGCGAGCGGAACGCCGGTCGTCGCGTCGTAGAGCACGTAGGTCGAATGCAGGCCCGGCAGCCCGCGTGCGGCGTTGCCGGGCGCGACGTTGACGACCTTGACGCCGAGGCAGCCGCCGCGCTGCCACGCCGGCATCACGAGCGAGGTCACGCCGTCGCTCGCCTCCGGAGCGAGCTCGAGCACCTGGCGCGGCGACAGCTCGCAGCCTTGCTCGAACATCGCGCGCAATGCGGCGACGAGCGCCGCGAAGGGGAGGCGCTCACGCGTCGCTTCGGCGCCGAGGAACTGCACCGACCGATTGTCGCGCTCAGTACGACGCGCTCGCCGCGACCCCGACGCTCCAGTTGCGACCGGGCGCCGGCTCGAAGTAGCGGGAATTGCCTTCGTTGACGATCACCGAGCCCGCGTAGCGGCGGTCGAAGAGGTTGTCGACGCGCGCGAACGCGGACCACTCGACGCGGCCCGTCTTCGCCAGCCAGCCGACGTTGGCGTTGACGAGCGCGAAGCCGGCGGCGGCGTCCGAGTTGACGTCGTTGACGTAGACCTTGCCGAGCGCGCGGAACTCGACGCCGGCGCGCCAGCCGAGCGGCGGCGCCCACGCGAGCGCGCTGTAGAACGCCGTCTGCGCGAGGCCGGGGATGCGGTTGCCGGCAGGCACGGTGACCGGACACGATGTCGCGGGCGGAACCGTGCACGGCACCGGGTTCGGCGGCACCGTGCATCCCGTCGTCGGGCACGTCATGAAGGCGTCGCGGTAGCGCGCGTCGAGGTAGGTCGCGGCGAGCTGGGCGCGGAAGTCGCGATGCACCTCGGCGTTCCAGCTCGCCTCGACGCCGCGGCGGCGCGTCGAGCCGACGTTCTGGAACGTCGCCCGGCCGCCGACGTTGCTGAGCGTCGCGATCTCGTTGTCGGTGTGCGTCTCGAAGATCGCGAGGTTGGCTTCGCCCCAGGCGCTGCGCGTCTTCACGCCGACCTCGACGCTGTTGTTCCTGGCCGCCTGCAAGTCGAAGTTGAGGCCGGTCTGTCCGTTCGGCCGGTACGCGAGCTCGTTCAGCGTCGGCGTCTCGAAGCCGCGCCCGACGGTCGCGTAGAGGTGGATCGCTTCGCTCGCCCTGAACATCACGCCCGCGACCGGCAGCGTCGCGCCGTAGCGGACGCTGCCGCTGTCGTCGGGATTCGGCCCGACGATGTAGAGGTCCTTGGAGTTGAAGCGCACGCTGCTGTTGCGGATGCCCGCGTTCAGCGTCCAGCGGCCGAGCTCCCACGCGGCCTGCGCGTACTGGTCCGAGTTGGCGACGTCGTTGTTCTCGTTGCGGCGAAGCGCGCCCTGCACGCCGAGCACCGGGCCGACGAAGTTCTGGTAGCCGAGCCGGTGCTCGTCGAGCATGTCGTACGCGATCCCGGCGATCAGCGTGAACGGCGCGCCGGCGAGCCGCAGCCGCGCCGTCCAGCGCAGATCGGCGCCGGTGTAGTCGCGGTCGAGGTCGATCACGCCGCCGGGATGGAGCGGGTTCGCCTGCGGCCCGACCGGGATCGCCTGGAACTGCGTCGTCGCACGCGTGCCGCCGTAGAGGAGCGCGCGCAGCGAGTTGACGTCGTCGATGCGCCGCTCCCAGATGACGCCGAGCTGCGTCTGGCCGACGGTCTTGCGCGTGTTGAACTGGGTCGCGACCGGGTCGGCGCTGCTCGGATCGGCCTCGAATTGCGCGCGGGTCAATCCCAGCGGGTCCTGCGCGCGCAGGTCGACGTGGTTGACGATCACGGTCCAGAAGTCGTTGCTGTCGCGCCAGGTCAGCTTGGCGTTGCCGAGGTAGCGCTCGGCGGCGCTGTGCTCGCGGTAGCCGTCGGTGCCGAACGCGCTCGCGCCGACGACGTAGCCGAAGCCGCCGTTGCCGCCGCTCGCCTTGACGCCGAGCCGGCGCGCGCCGTAGCTGCCGACGAAGGCGCCGACGCCAAGCGCCGGCGGGCCGCTGCCTTCTTCGGTGAACACCTGGACGACGCCGCCGGACGAGTTGCCGTAGAGCGCCGAGAACGGGCCGCGCAGCACCTCGATGCGGTCGGTCGTGCCGAGGTCGACGTTGGTGATCTGGCCCTGGCCGTCGGGGAGCGTCGCCGGAATGCCGTCGACGTAGAGACGCACGCCGCGGATCCCGAAGGTCGAGCGCGCACCGAAGCCGCGCACCGAGATCTGCACGTCCTGCGCATAGTTCTGGCGGTCGCGCGCGAGCAGGCCGGGCACGCCGCCGAGGCTTTCGGAGATGTTGACCTGCGGCTTCGCGTCGCGGATGGTCTCGCCGCCGATCCGATCGATCGATGCCGGGACGTCGAACGGCGCCTGCTCGGTTCGCGTCGCCGTCACGACGACGCCGGGAAGCTTCGCCTGCTCGACCGGCGCCTGAGCCGCAGCGGAAAACGGCGCCACGAGCGCGCATGCGGCGAGCGCCGCGGCGGCAGCCGTGGACGCGTCCGTGCGGACTCCTTCGAAGTTCGCCTCCCTCCCCACGGTCGCGAGGATAGGCGAAGCTCGGCCGCGTCAGGGGTTTTTCCCGAGGAGGGCTTGCAGACGCGCGCGCGCATGATCAATCTCCAACGACCGGCACGGCCGGCATCCGACGATCGACACTCACCGCAAGGAGAAGAGAAATGGCAGCAGGAAAGAGCAGCGGACACGGGCGCGTGGCGCTGGTCACGGGCGGCATGGGCGGTCTCGGCGAGACGATCGCCACCAAGATGGTCGACGCCGGGTACCGCGTCGTCGTCACGTATTCGCCTGGCAACACCAAGCATCGCGAGTGGGTCGCGGGGATGAAGGACAACGGCTACGAGATCACCGCGGTGCAGTGCGACGTCGCCGACATCGACTCGTGCGCTCGTGCCGTCGCCGAGGTGCACGACAAGGTCGGCGCGATCGACATCCTCGTCAACAACGCCGGCATCACGCGCGACATGACCTTCAAGAAGATGGACAAGGTCAATTGGGACGCCGTCATGCGCACCAATCTCGACAGCCTCTTCAACATGACCAAGCAGGTCGTCGACGGCATGGTCGAGCGCAACTGGGGACGCGTGATCAACGTGTCGTCGGTGAACGGCTCGAAAGGAGCGTTCGGCCAGACCAACTACTCCGCCGCGAAGGCGGGCGTCCACGGCTTCACCAAGGCGCTCGCGCTCGAGGTCGCGAGGAAGGGCGTCACCGTCAACACCATCTCGCCCGGCTACATCGGGACGAAGATGGTGACCGCGATCCCCGAGGAGATCCTCAACACCAAGATCCTGCCGCAGATCCCGGTGGGAAGGCTCGGCAAGCCCGAGGAGGTCGCCGGGCTCATCATCTATCTCGCGTCCGACGAGGCGGCGTTCGTCACCGGCGCGAACATCGCCATCAACGGCGGCCAGCACATGCAATGACGCCGCGGCGTCTTTCATCGGGAGCAAGAAGATGATGAAGGCCGGGATCGACCAGGACGCGCTGATCACGATGTTCGCAGAGGCGAGCGCCAGGCAGGGCGAGGCGGTGAAGAAGGCGGTGAGCGAAGCGACGCTGCGCGCGCTGCAGGGTCGCGAGATGACGCTCG